>JAYUAG010000336.1:0-9552 GCA_043741475.1 Thermoflexaceae bacterium
GAGGCGTCCTGGCAGTAGTAGGTATTGATCGTACCGGAGCCTCGTTGGCTCAGGCCGTTGAACTTGATCAGCCGTTCGCCCGCGTTGCAGTGCTTGGCCGCGTCATCGTCGGCCGAGCTGACCGCGTCAAAAGCGCCAAGCACCGGCACGAGGACAGCGCCCAAAAGGCCGCCGATCGCGAGCACGAGGCCGCCGATGAACAGGAACTTCACCACGGCGTTGGCCGTACGCGGTCGCATGCACCATTGACGTCGAAGGCCATACGGCGAGTCTACCAGAGTCCCAAGGCGGGATAACGATGGGCGCCGGACTCAGACGAGGTCTTCGATCCAGAGCATAAGGTGGGGCCAGTGGATCGAGGCGCGGTCGTAGAATTGGCGGTCGGCGGTAACGACGCGGCAAGAGCGGGCGCGGGCAATGGCGAGATAGCTCGCGTCATAGATCGAGAGTCCGGCGGCGGTGGCCAGCTCGAAGGCGTCGGCGACTACGGCATAGGATGCCGCGTGCAGCGTGATCGGAGCGGTGAACAGGCTTCGCAGTCGCTCATGGACATCGACACGGGCCAGGAGCCCGCGACGGACATACTTCAGCAGCGAACCGGCGACCTCGTGGCCGAAGAAGGCCGGCGCGTGCATCGAATACCGGCGCAGCAATAGGGTCGCGGCGTTGTCCGAAAAGTCCTCCTCCACGTACCACTTTGTGGCCACGCACGCGTCGACGACGATCTCACCAGCCAAGTGAGCGTCCGTGGTCGTCGGAATCGCGGTCTTCGCGAATCAGCGCAGCGGAATCCAGCATCGGCCGGCCAGCTGTGGCATTCCGGAACCGATGCGAGGCGGCAAGCAACGCTTCGAAGAGATCCTCGGGTGGAGCGGTGTTCTCCTCAAGGATCGCCGCCACCTCGGCCTGGAGCGACCGACCGTGGTCGCGAGCGCGAGCCTTGAGCCGCTCGACGGTCTCGGGGCTCAGGTTGCGGACCAGCAGGCTGGGCACCGCGGGATCCTCCATTTGGTGTTGATAGCACATGATAGCACGAGGACGGCACGAGTTCACCAGCCAGGTGAATGTCCGTGGTCATCGGCCTCGCGGCTTCGCGGATCAGAGGAAAAGGTGCAACGCCGGGCGGTCACTTCGTCGCGGCGTTGGCCCGCGCGGACTGTCACGGAAACTCCGTCTAACGATCGGCGGGGGCCTCCGGCACTTCGTCCGGGCCGGCCTGCTCTTCGAGGATCGCCAGGACCTCAGCCTGCAGCGAACGGCGGTGTTCCCGCGCGCGCGCCTTCAGCCGCTCCATGACTTCGGCGCGGACGTTTTGGACGAGCAGATCTGGCATGGGGAACCTCTCGGATGATGGTAGCACGCGCCATCAAGCAACCCTGGCCGGACGGGTGGAGGTTCACGGTTTGCATGCGGGGTTTTCCCGCTTCGCCGCGGCTCCAGCGTTCGATCCTGCGGATTCCGAACCGCGCACTCAAGCAAGCGGGTTGCCGCTACCGTGCCCGGCCAGGAGATCGACCGTCTCCTGGCAGCCGTGTGACACAACCCGCTCCGTGACCGTCGCGGTTCGGACTGGCCGTCTGGATTCCATGCAAACCGTGAACCGCACCGCGGCCAGATCACCGCTTGGGCGACGGCGCGCAACGGCCTATCCTTCGCCCCATGGACACCAGCCCAGAAGCCCTCAGTCGTGCCGCCTTCATCCCCCACAGCGTCCCCTTCGCCATCGACCGTGCGGAAGGCGCCTACCTGGTAACACCGTCGGGACAGCGCATCCTCGATGCGGCCGGCGGCGCGATCGTCGCGAACATCGGCCACGGACGGCGCGAGGTGGGCGAAGCGATGGCCGAGGCGGCGACACGCAACTCTTACGTCGTGCCGCCGTTCGTCACGCCGGAGCGCGCGCGACTTGTAGAGCGGCTGGTCGAGCGCTGGCTCCCGGCCGGCCTGACACGTGTCCTCTTCACAAGCGGCGGCTCTGAGGGGGTCGAGGCTGCGCTGCGGCTGGCGCGCCAGCACCACGTCGCTGCCGGGCGCGAAGGCCGCTGGAAGGTGATCGGCACGGACCTTTCCTATCACGGGGTCACGCTCGGGGCGCTCGCTGTCGGGAACCATGCGCCGCGCCGCGGGCCGATCGAACCGATGCTCGCGGCTTTCCCCAAGGCGCCGGCGCCCTTCACCTTCGCGGGCTATCCTCCGCCATCGGAGAACCCTGCGGAGGCGCTCGAACGGGTCATCCGCGACGAAGGAGTCGACACCGTGGCGGCGTTCATCGCCGAGCCACTCGTCGGCTCAGCGGGCGGCGCGCTCGTCCCGCCGGACGACTACTGGCCGCGGGTGCGGGAGATCTGCACACGCCACGGCGTACTGCTCATCGCCGACGAAGTGATGACCGGCTTCGGGCGCACGGGCAAGCGCTTCGCCGTCGAGCACTGGGGCGTGACGCCGGACATCCTCGTTGGCGGCAAGGGTCTGGCCGGGGGCTACGCTCCTCTCTGTGGGGTCTACGCCACGGAAGCGGTGGTAGCGCCGCTCGCCGCCCTCCGCCAGGACGTGATGTTCCACACCTTCGCCGGCCACCCGGCGGCCTGCGCCGCGGCCGACGTGGTGCTCGACATCATGGAGCGCGAAGGCCTCGTCGCCCGCGCCGCGAAGACGGGCGCACTGCTGAAGGCGCGCCTCGAAGAGGCGGTGGGCGCCCACCCCAACGTCGCCGATGTGCGCGGCCTCGGGCTCATGCTGGGCGTAGAGCTGGTGAAAGACCGGACGACGATGGAGCGCTTCCCGGCGGGGTCGCGGATGGCGGCGCGCGTGCAGGCGGAGGGGCTGAGGCGCGGCGTGTTCTACTACGCCTGCGGCTCCGGCCCCGTGCCGGATGCGCTGCTCATGGGCCCACCCTTCACGATCGGCGCGACCGACATCGACCTGCTCGTGAGGACACTCGGGCCGAGCATCGACGCGGCGGTCCGGCAAGGATGACCCGAACCTCCGCAGCGCCACTGCCGAGAGAATGAAACGTCGCCCCCGCATCCGTCGATTGCACCGGCGCTCCGCCCTCATCCCCTAACCCCTTCTCCCGACGTTGCGGGAGAAGGGGAGTACTGGTTCGCCTGACCGCTGGGGCCGCCGTCGAACTACGTTGGAGTGGCACCAGGCGCCGAGACCCATGAGCCGTCGTCCGCACTCGTGCTCGAAGCTAGGCCGTCGTGTCGCTAGCAGCGCGAACGACACGGTCGAGCGCGGTTTCCAGCGTTTTCAGCTGTCGCGCGTCGAGCACACGGGTGAAGTGACGCTGGATGCCACGAAGGTGCACCGGGGAGGCTGTGTCGAGCGCGCGGCGGCCGCGAGAGGTCATATGGACGTACATGCCACGCCGATCCTCGGGACAGGGAATACGCTCAACAAACTCGGCCACGGTCATGCGATCGACCATCCGGGTGAGACCGGCGCGGCTGAGGAGGACGGCGTGTGCGAGTTCGTGCATGCGCAGCTGGTTGTCCTGGGCCTCGGAGAGCTGGACGAGCACGTCGTACCAGCTAAGGGCCATGCCGCCCTCCACGTCGAGTTCGCGTTCGAGGATCTCAGTGACGCGCGCATGGGCGGTGAGGAATGCGCGCCACGCGCGAAGTGCGGCTTCGGATAGAAGCGCAGCTGCGTCAAGTCTCCCGCTCTCACACGATGACGGCATAGTCATACTGTACAGACTGACGTTGTTTCCCGCCAAGACTCATAACCGCTACGGGGATTAGTGGCTTGCGTGACAGACTTGCGAGGACGCCTTCGCCGCGCGCTTGCCACCGCGAAGGGAAGTGTCCACCGGCTGTTAACCGAACGGTAGATCGGTACGTTATCGGAGGTGCGCCCCCAGGCGTTGGGAACCCGGATGCCGGGCCAAACCCGGCATCCATCCCTTGTTGTCGACGCCCCAGCCAGCCCGGCCTCGATAGAAGCCGGGCTCGCTGCTTTCCGGCCACGCAAGAATGTGGAGTTCGCTATGCTGGCGAGACGATGAGCGCCGCAACCTCCACCGGAAATGCCCGCGTCCTGCGTCACCGCGACTTCCGCTTGTTGATGGCGGCGACGGTGCTTTCGAACCTTGTCATGCCCATGCAGTTCATCACGCTGACGTTCTGGGCGATCGACAACTACGCGGGCCAGAAGGTGCTCATCTCCGGGCTGATCGTGGCGACCAGGGGACTGGGAATGCTGGCGTTCAGCTTCAGCGGCGGTGTGATTGCCGACCGCTTCGAGCGACGAAAAGTCGTCCTCGTTTGTGAAGCCCTGAGTTTCACATTCACGGCACTGATGGCCGTGACGATGCTCACACGGCCGTTCGGGGACGGGAGCATCGTCATCCTGCTGGTGCTGATCTTCTGCGCAGCGGGAGTGTTGGCGACGGACGGGCCATCGCGCTCCGCCAGCATCCCGGTGATCGTGGGGCCCACGGAGATGGGCCGGGCGATCGGCCTGAACAACGTCGCCCAGCAACTCACCTTTCCCGCCGTGCTCCCGCTCGTGGGATACCTGACGGGGACGCTTGGGCCGGGCAAAGTGATCTCGCTCTCGTTGATCGCGTGGCTGTTCATCCTGCCGCTGGTGGCGTCGCTGCGCTATTCGACGGTGGGGACCGGGTTGGCGCGCCAGCGGGCTGGCTTCGTCACGCAGGTGCGCCAGGGCCTCTCCTATGCCAGACGCGACTCAACGATCTTCGCGGCGATCCTGATGATCGTGGTGCTTCAGGTGGTGGGGATGCCGGGCGTGGGGATGCTAGGCCCGGTGTGGATGACGCAGGTCCTCGGCTTGAGCCGGGCGCAGTTCGGACTGATTGCGATGCTGTGGGGCCTGGGCGCCGTGGTTGCGTCGATCGTGTTCGCGGCCTTCGGCGAGGCGACGCGGCGCGGGTCGACCCTTGCGACACTTGTGGTCGCTTTCGGGATCGGCGCGATCGTCTTCGGCCATTCACGTTCGGTGCCGCTGACAGCGGCGGCGAACTTCTGTCTCGGATTCGCCATGTCGGGGGCGATCGTCAGCGCCCTCACGATCGTGCAATACACCGTCGCGGACGAGATGCGCGGCCGGGTGATGGGGCTCTTCCCGCTGGTCATGGGCCTTTCGATGTTGAACGTGGGGCCTGTGAGCGCCGCTGCCCAGGTGGCCGGGCTGACGCTGGTCGTGCCGGCCATGGGCTGGGCGGCGCTCTTGCTGGCAGTCGTGATCATCTTCTCGGCGCCATCATTGCGACACTCGCGGGGAACGCTGGTGGAGCGGCCAGGCGAACGGGAAGCGCCGGCGGTTAACTCGGTGGGCTGACCGCACGCGGCCTGTCTGGCCCCTTGCGCGCCTTCAGAAGTCGGCGTCGAGGACGTCGAGCGTGACGCTCCCGTCTGGGGGATCGTGGACCAGCACGGTGCGATTCAGGACATCGCGGCCCAGCCCTGAATCGCCCGGCTCGCCGTCAGCGACTCGTCGAGGAGTTCGGAGTTGTGTCCGAAGACGCGCGTGAGCGGGTCGTGGCGGTGGCGGAGGTTCTCCGGCAGCTGGTCGTCGGTGGGGTAGCAGAGGCGAGGCGGGGGCAGATTGGTCCTGGTCGGGATTCTACGCGGTGGGGGTCGTGTGTTTGGTGCGTGCGCCCTATGTTGGTCGACGCCGTCCGCTTGCTTACGCGCGCGGTTCCCGTGTTAGGCGGCCCGCCGGCGATCCGCGTGGTACCCTGCCATCCTGTGAGCCCCACCGTCCTCCGCATCGCCCACGGCTATGGCAATCGCCGCGCACGGATCGCCCGCGCCCTCGCCGCCGGGGTGGACCTGATCGAGGCGGACCTGCGCTGGTGGCGGGGCGACGTCTGGGTGCGCCACGAACACCGCATGGCGCGCCTGCCCGTGCTTTACAACCACCGCCTGGGAGGGATCCACCGTGCGGGCCCCTGGGCGATCCCGGCCGGGCCCTGGTGGTTGCGGCTCGACGTTGCCCCAATTCGCCTCGCCGACCTGCTGCGCCTCGTCTCCGGGCGGGCGGGCCTGATGATCGACCTCAAGCGCGACCGCCTCGCACCCGGTCAGGCGGCAGCCTTCGTCGAGGCGGCGCTTGATGAGCTGGGGCGCTTCGGCGTCGCCAACCAAAGCCACTTCTGTGGCGGATGGGAATACCTTGACCTGGTGCGGGCTCGGCTCCCGGGCGCGATGGTGCACTATTCGGTTGACGGCGCTGGCGATTGGCGCCAGGTGCAACAACGGCTCGAGGAAGGGGCGCCTTTCCCCGCCATCACCCTCAAGCGGCGTCTCCTCGACGAACCCCGTGCGCGGCTGCTCCACGAAGCGGGCATCCCCTTCATCACCTGGGACATCGAGACGCGCTTCGACGCCGAATCGGCCATCGAACTCGGCGCGGAGGGGCTGATCGCGGACGACCTGGAATTGCTCAAGAGTCTGAAGGATACGCCCCTCCGGGGCCCGGCCCTCACGGAATGAAGGCGAACCTGCGCGCCTTTTTGCCCTACCTCATCGCGGCGGTGCTCTTCATCGCAATCTCGGTGACAGAGCCGAGGTTCATGCTCAACTGGTCGCCCGGGCTGGTGTTGCTGCTGCTCGTCGTCTGGGTCGTGCCGGCCCTCTCGCGGCGGTGGCGGCGATGAGCTGGGCGACCCACGACGTCGAGCCCTACGTGATCAAGCGGCACGTGGCGAAGCTGGAGCGGAAGCTCGGGTTCCAGCTGAGCTTCATGGCGATCCTGTTCGGCTCGTGGGCCCCGGACATGATGACCAAATGGTTCATCTACGGGATAAAGCTGGGACCTTGGGAGATAAGGGCGGATGACCCCCGCCAGTTTCATCGGGGCTGGCCCGGCCTTGGCTTCACGCATTCGCTCGCCTATGGCGTCCTCATCGGCGGCCTGGTGTGGTTGATCTTCCGCAAGAAGTCGGCGGCGAAGGCATGGGGCATCGGGCTCATGATCGGCATCTGGGCGCACGTCCTCAGCGACACGCTCGACACGAACGGCGTCATGCTGGCCTTCCCGTTCACCACCGCGCGCGTGCACTTCGACGCCTGGCAGTACGCCGGCGAGACCGGCCGTTTCCGCGACGCTGCAGCCTACTTCAGCGGCCTCGGATTCGTCTGGGACGGATTCTGGATCGCGATGGTGTTGGTGAACTACCGCACGCTGAGCGCCGCCTACTTTCGCACGAACGTCAGGCCGGACCCGTTCTTCGGCTTCCTCGGACGCTGGCTGCCGGAGCCGGCGCTGCTGGCGATCTTCCGGCTGGGGTTCTTCTACGGCGTCTGCCGCTGGATTTCGTGGCTGCTCTGGGTGCACGTGGTGCACCACAATGCCTTCGACCCCACCTGGGGCGGCCCCGACTGGGTGAAACCGATGCTAATGGTGTTCACGCTTACAGGCCGGTAGCCGCGGGCCCCTGCGCCCGCTGACGGCCGCAGGATCCTTGGCTGGGAGCACCACGCGGGGCGTCGGGGCAGCGAACGAACTCCAGCGGCCAGAGACGGCCGCGACTCCTTGTTCCCCTTACCGGCGGCCGCCACCGATGATGCGTAACAGGAATAGGAACAGGTTCACGATGTCCAGGTAGATGGAGAGCGCGATAACGACGGCGTTACCCATCGTGTCCTGGGCATACTTGGCGCGATTCACGTCGAAGACGATGAGCACGCTGAAGAGCAGCGCGCCCGCCCAGCTGAGTACTCCGTACATCACCGAGCCGCCGACCCAGATATTCACGACCATGGCGATGAGCAGGCCGATAAGGGCGATGAAGAGGAAGGGCTGGAGGCCGGCGAGGTTCCGCTTCGTGAGCAACCCGTAGGCGGAAAGCGCCGCCGTCATGCCCCCGGTGACGGCGCCCGCCTGGAGGACGGCCGTACCGAGGCCGGCGTTAATGTACGACTCGATCAGCGGCCCGAGCGTCGCGCCCGAGACGAAGGCGAACGCGTAAAGCAGGACGAAGTTCACGCCCTCGCGGTTGCGCAGACCCTGGACGGCGAAGATCAGCGCGATCTCCGTGATGAAGAGCGGCAAGAGCCAGCCGCGGCCAAGCTGGGCGCCAACAAAGCCGCCCGCGACCGCGAACGCCAGCGAAAACGCCAGCAGGCCCATGACTTTGGCGAAGAGGCCGTTGGAGATGCGCGTCGTTTCTCGTGGACGCGCCTGTTCGGAAGGGAAGTACGACACCTTGAGGATCTCCCGGCGGGAGGAATAACTCCCACGCTACCGGAACAGGATACCACGCCGGGCCGCTCCGCACGGGCGTTCCCGCGACGATGGTAGCGTCTTAACCTTGCCGATCGGGGGCGCGACCGGCCCACCCCGGCCTTGATCGGCGCGACGGACGAGGGTCTTGCTGGCGCCGTCCTTAGCCCGACTGTGAAGGAGGGCCCTCGCCCGGCGTGAAGGATGCCCGGGGGCAACACCGGCGCCAGGCACGAGACCACTGCGTGTGACGCCACGGGCGGAGGGCCCTCGCTGGCGCCATCCTTAGCCCGACTGTTAAGGAGGGCCCTCGCCCGGCGTGAAGGATGCCCGGGGCAACACCGGCGCCGGGCACGTGGCGTGTGACGCGACGGCCGCGGGGCCCTTGCTGGCGCGCGGGCTAATGACACGCGGACCTCGTGGCTGGCCTTTGGTCGTGTCTCCTTTACCGCTGCGCCGCGAGCGGTCAGGTATACTGGTGGCGGAGGTATCCACAAAGATTCGATGAACACACTTAAGACGACTGCCCTGCTGGCGGCGCTGACCGGCATCCTGGTCGGCATCGGCGGGCTTGTCGGCGGTACGGGCGGCGCGATCCTTTTCCTCATCATCGCGGGCGTCATGAACTTCTTCGCCTACTGGTTCAGCGACAAGATGGCGCTGCGCATGGCGGGCGCCCACGAGGTGACCGAGGAACAGGAGCCTCAGCTCTTCGCCATCGTCCGCGACGTGGCGCAGCTTTCGAAGATGCCGATGCCGCGTGTCTACGTGATCGAGACGGATTCGCCGAACGCCTTCGCGACCGGGCGCAACCCGAAGCACGCCGTCGTGGCGGTGACGACCGGCATCCGCAGCATCCTCACGGAACGCGAACTCCGGGGCGTGCTCGGCCACGAAATGGGCCACGTGAAGAACCGCGACATCCTCACCAGTTCGATCGTCGCCACGATCGCCGGCGCGATCCAGATGATCGCCCAGGTGCTGATGTTCAGCAGTCTCTTCGGTGGGCGGCGAAACCAGAACCAGAACCCGCTGCTCATGATTGCGGCCATCGTCATCGCCCCGATCGCAGCCACCCTGATCCAGCTCGGCATCAGCCGCTCTCGTGAATACGCGGCCGACAAGACGGGCGCGGAAGTGACCGGGGATCCGGAGGCGCTGGCGAGCGCACTGGAGAAGCTCCAGCGGGGCGTCGCCTACCGGCCGATGCAGGAGACGCCGGCGCAACAATCGGTCTCCGCGCTGTACATCGTCAAGCCGTTCAGCGGCGGGGGCCTGTCGAAGCTGTTCAGCACCCACCCACCGCTCGAGGAACGGATCGCGCGCCTGCGGTCGATGGGTGGGGGCGCGCGGTAA
>JAYUAG010000337.1:0-1631 GCA_043741475.1 Thermoflexaceae bacterium
TTACTTCGCCGGCAACTATCGGACTTTCCCGTCCATCGTTTCGACGGGAACGGCGCTCGCGTCGGGGCTCGAGACCGCCGAGGTCATGCTGGCCGACCAGGGGCTGAAGCCAGGACTCGCGGCCGCGGCTCGAAGCTTCAAGGGTTAGCGTGTTGGGGCCGCGGAGCCTGCGACGATTGATTGCGTTCGGCGTGGTGCTCGCGCTGGCCGCGGGTGGGCCCGTCGCGGCCGCCCAGCCGGACACCCAGCCTCTCACCTACGACGGGACCTTGGGGCTGGCCCTCTTCGGCGGCGCCATCGTGTCGGTGGCGCTTCCCGCCGCGGTCTACAAAGCGCCTGCGGGCTGCCGCTGGTGCGATGCCGGGAATCTGAATGCCATCGATCGTTGGGCGAGGAAGGCGCGATGGGACGCGCCCTGCCGGGCCGGCAACCTCAGCGACGCCACCCTCGTCGTCGCCAGCGCCGTCGCCTTGCTGCCCATGAGCCGCGAGTCGAGCGGGCACGATTGGCTGGTCAACGCCGGGACGGTCGCGGATTCGGTCGCGGTGACCGTGATGCTGACCCAGGCGGTCAAGTACACGGTGCGTCGCGAGCGCCCCGCGCCCACGACATGCCATCCGGGCCGAGCCAACGAGCCGGATCGAAACCTGTCGTTCTTCTCGGGCCACAGCGCCATAGCGTTCGCCATGGTGGCCTCGGCTCAGGAGACGTCGCGGCGGCGCGGCCGTCCCCGCAATGGCTGGATGTGGGCGGGAGCCGGCGCCGCGGCCGCGACCTCCTATCTTCGCGTCGCCGGGGATCGCCACCATCTGATCGACGTCGTGACCGGAGCGGGCGTCGGGTATGCAGTGGGGCGGTGGCTGCCGCGACATTTGCTCCGTCCCGCGACGGCGAAATCAAACATGTCGGGGTCGCGGACGACGACTGCGGCCTCTCCGTCCGCCTTCGCTTACTCCAGGCTCGTGGGGAGCGATCGGAACGTGCTCGTTCAGGTTGGGAAGGGTTCCGGCCGTAGCGTTCAGTTCGGAATCCGTTTCTAGCTGTCCACGGGCAGCTAGACCGCTCGTCCCAAGCGGTATGCGCCTTCATCGAAATGGGGGAAATGACATCATGAACAGGAACAGGAACAGGAAAGTGGCCTTGGTGACGGGCGCCTCCGCCGGCATCGGCAAGTCGATCGTGCGCCGCGTGCTCGGGGACGGCTGGACGGTGTATGGCGGGGGCCGTCGGGTCGATCAAATGGCGGACATCGAGGCCGCGGGGGCGCGGTGAACAGCGCGCATCCGAAACGGCGCTACGCGACCCCGATGGACGCGAAGGTGTTCATCTTCTTCCGCTGGCTGCTCCCCGATTGGGCGTGGGAGCGACTGGTGGCGGCGGTCGTGAAGTAGGGCGAAACTCCCCGCTAACGCGGGAGTCGAACGTCCGGGTCGCCGAGCAGCACCCAGCCGTGCAGGAATTCGCGCTCGGTGGGATGGGCCGCGAGCATTTCCGTCTTCGCCTCGCGCACCGCCTCCCCGAGGGACATTCCCGCCATCACCTTCGGATACAGGCGAAGGAAGAGTTCTCTCTGGAGCGTGGGCAGGGACAGGCCGGTGGGGCCGAAGCTCGCCACCGCGCCGCCCATCGGC
>JAYUAG010000338.1:0-4106 GCA_043741475.1 Thermoflexaceae bacterium
GTCTTGAAGTCTCCATGCGGAGGCGAGGACCGTGGCGCTCGGCGCGATTGGCCCCCACACGAGAAGGTCAGTGACATCCTCTCGCGCCGCAGCCGAGGACAGCCCTGGCGCGAGACGGCGCGAGACAATGTTGTAGTACTCGATCAGAACCTGAAAGCTTAGACGTCCCGACCTCGACGCCTGGAGAAATTGCAGCCACAGCAGCGCAAGCGCCTGCTTGGCGGGATCGGAAAGATCGCGTGCATAGACGAACACGTTTGTGTCAACGAAGGCCCGGCCGGTCATACAGTTCCTCCCGTTTGGGGTACGGAACACTCGGATCTGTCCGCAGAACAGTGGCCGGGCGCGAGAAGAAGTCGTCCATCGCCTTCTCATACTCGTCGCTGGGACGGCGCTCGCGCGCGAGCAACTCGGCGATGTAGCGCGAGAGGCTCTTGTCCGCTTCCGCGGCCTTCACCCGCGCCCAGCGCGCGGTCTCGTCGTCCAGGCAGATGGTCACGTTCCTCATGTCACGATCTTCGTGAACCACGGGCGCCGTGTCAACGGCCTGCCGGTTATACTCGCGCCGATTCGTAGTCCATCACGCGGCGGAGGGCGTTGGCGGCGCGCTCGAAGCTGCCGAAGACGGGTAGCTGGCGTTCGTGGAACTTCGGCTGCACCTGGGCGACGTACTCGGCTTCGTGCGCGGGATGAAGGATGGTCACGAACGGCTTCTCCGTCTTCTCGCTGAAGGCCTTGATCGCGTCCAGCATCTCGTCGAGCGTCTCTGGCTTCGCCTTCCACTGGCGCGCGGCGAACATCGCAGAAAGTTCCATGCCGTAGCCATCGACGTTCGGGTCGGCGTCGAGGATGCCGAGGATGCGCTCCAGGATCTCGACCTTGCCCTGGATTGTGCCGCCCATGTCGAGCGGGTTCTGGTAGCTGCCACCGATGATGTTGAAGAAGGACGAAAGCTCGCCGTAGGTGCCCTCGCTGAAGCGGGGCACACGGAAGCCGGCCTTGGCGAACGCGTCCGAGATCGAGACCGACTGGCCGCCTGTCTGGGCGAGGAGCGCCATGCCCGTGCCACGCGGGCGCTTCGCCAGCGTGAGCGCCTTGAGCACGTCGATCGTTTCGTCGAGGTTGTTCGTCGTGATCGCGCCGCACTGGCGCATCATCCCTTCCCAGATCGCCATCGGCGCGGCGAGCGAGCCCGTATGCGACATCGTCGCGCGCGAACCTGCCTCGGTCTGGCCGCCCTTCCAGACGACCACGGGCTTGCGACGGCAGGCTTCGCGCAGGGTCTCGAAGAAACGGCGCCCGTCGCGCACGCCTTCGACGTACATGCCGATCACCTCGGTCTCGTCGTCCTGCATCAGGTAGTCGACGTAGTCGCTCACATCGAGGACGACGGCGTTGCCGAAGCTGGCGCAGCGGCTGAGGTGCATGCCGTTCGCCGCCGCGACGAGCGACGTCATGATCCCGTGAGTGCCGGATTGCGAGAGGAAGCCGATACGGCCGTCGCTCGCCACGGGTGCATCGTTGTTGAAGCGGACGCCTACCTTCGGCAGATAGAGGCCCATGCAGTTGGGGCCGACGAGGTTGAAGTTCGCGCCCTTCGCCATCTCTACGAGCTGCGCCTGCAGCTTGATACCCAGCTCCTCGCCCGTCTCGGCGAAGCCGGAGGTGAAGAAACCAGCGCCGTGGGCGCCGTTCGCGATCAGGTCCTTCAGGACGAATGGCGAGACCTGCCGCGGCACGGCCACCACCGCGTAGTCGATCGGCTCGGGCACGTCCGCCATAGAGGTGTAGTTCTTGATCCCGAGCTTCTCGATGCCTTCGATCTCTTTGGGGTCGAGTTGGACGGAGTAGAGGCGGCCCCCCTGCTCTTTGAAGGGGAGGTTGTTGCGCAGCCACATGTACGCGGGCCCCTTATCGCCGACGACGGCGACAACCTCGGGGTTGAACATGCGGTCGAGCTTATGGCCAGGCACTCCCATGTCAGGCCTCCGAGATCACGATGCGCGCGTCGACGGCGATGGCGCCATCGGGGTAGGCGAAGACGGGGTTGAGGTCGAGTTCGCGTACTTCGGGGTGGGCCTCGACGAACCTGGAGACGCTCATGATCGTGTTGCGCAGGGCGGCGAGGTCGGCCGGGGGCTGGCCGCGGACCCCGTCGAGCACCGGCTTGCCCTTGATCTCGCCGATCATCTGGTCCGCGTCCTTCTCTTCGAGGGGGACGACGCGGAAGGAGACATCCTTCAGCACTTCCACCATGATCCCACCGAGGCCAAACATCATCACAGGGCCGAATTGTGGGTCGGTAGTCATGCCCACGATCACCTCGGTGCCCTGCGGCGCCATGTGCTGCACGGCGACGCCCGCGATCTTCGCACCGGGCACGTGGCGGGTGCAGCTTTCGACGATGGCGGCGTAAGCGGCCCGGACCTCGTCCTCGCTCTTGAGGTTGAGCTTTACGCCGCCGGCGTCGCTCTTGTGGGAGATATCGGGCGAAACCACCTTGAGGACGACGGGGAAGCCAGCGGCGACGGCCTGTTTGGCCGCGTCCTCGGGCGTGGTCGCGAGGGTGGTGAGGGTGACGGAGACGCCGGCTTCGCGGAGGGCGTCCTTCGCTTCGACTTCGCTGAGGAGCGTGCGGCCTTCGGCGCGCGCGCGGGAAACGACTGCCTGGAACGACATGAAGACCTCGGAGTCTGAGGGTAGGTTGCGGAGCGCATTGTATGGGCAAGGCTCGCAGGTGTCGCGCCCCTGGGAAGTGACGGAGTAAGGAGTGTCGGGGTATCGGAAGCCGCCCGAAGATGGGTGGGGCCGGCTAGCTGAGCAAGAAGGAGAGTACCGCGGCGTTGAAGTCGGCGGCGTACTCGCCGCTGAAGCCGTGGCCGCCGCGGGGAAGGATGCGTAGCTGTGCGCCCGGGATCTTGCTCGCGAGTTCGATGCTCTCGGCCGGGGGCGTAAGGATGTCTTCGGCGCCGACCAGCACCAGCGTGGGCGCGGTGATGCGGCCGAGGCGGTCGAGGGCGTCGTGCGCCATGGTCGCGTCGAGCTGCCGCAGGTAGGCGTGGGTGGCGATCGGATACGGGTCCTTCGCGCCGAGCGCGAGGAGGCCCGCGGCCTTCTCCTCGTCCTGGAGGATCGCGCCCGTCATGCCCCAGGGCTGTTGGATGGCGGAGATCGACTCGCGCGGGACGCCGGCCTCCCAGAGAGCCCGTTGCGCGACGCTCACCTTCCTGCGCAGCTCGCTCGTGCGGGCGCGAGAACAGGCGAGCACGAGGCGATCGACGCGCCCCGGATGGTTGATGGCGAGTTCCTGGGCGACCATGCCGCCCATGGAGGCGCCGAGCACGTGTGCACGATCGATGCCGAGGGCGGCCATGAACGCCGCCGTGTCGTCCGCCATGCCCCCGAGCGAGTAGGGCTCGTCGGGCGCGGAACTGCGGCCGGCGCCGCGATTGTCGAAGGTCGTAACGCGGAAGTGGCGGGCGAAGGCGGGGGCATTGGGCAGCCAGGCGCCGGAGTGGGCGCCGAGGCCCATGATGAGCACGAGGTCGGCGCCTTCGCCCTCCTGGCGGTAGTGGATATCGATCCCGTTGGCGTGGACGGTTGGCATGGTCGCCAGTATCGGGGTATCGGAGGGCCCGTCAATGCGCGACTCCCGATACGCCAATACTTCGGCCTCTACCCCCAGCGCGGCTGCTCGCCGAGGTCGATGCCGAGGGCGATCTTGCCGATGATCTCCGGCGCAAGGAGCGAATTCGCCGGGTGGAAGCCGCCGCAACGCACGTCGCGGTAGAGCCGCTCGAGCTCGCTCGCCTTGAACATGCCCGTGCCGCCGGAGATCGCCATCGCCCGGTCCACTACATCCGCCGCTCCATCGACGACGTTGCACTTGGTGGCGACGATCTTCATCGGCCACCTGCCGCCGTGGTCGACGTTAGACGACCAGTCGTCGACCAGCCGGTCGAGCTGTGCGTCCATCGCCTCGATCTGCCGCACCATCTTCGCGACGTTGTGCTGGACCTCCGGGTGGTAGGCCATGCTCCGCGAGACCGCCACTGACGTGCGCTTGTGTGCGCCCGCGACCGCGAGTTCCAGCGCGCGGTGAGCGA
>JAYUAG010000339.1:0-4102 GCA_043741475.1 Thermoflexaceae bacterium
CGACGCATCGTCCGGATATCGCACCCTTGGCGGGCGGGCAATCGACCTCTCATCTGCAGGCGCCACGGAGCGAGCGTTCTTCGAACGCTGTTTTCGCGAGTACGAACGTGGCGCTTCCGGGCGCGAAATCCGAGCTTTAGTCTATGGTCCCACCAATCCGCTTCTCGATAGCGGATGCACGATCACGCGAGACACGCTTGCCCATCCCGTGTTCGCCGCCGTGCGCGACCTCGCTGACCGGGCGAGCATTAGGGATGGCACACTGATTGGGGACGATCCGCCGTAGTTCCAGCCACCAACCAACTTCTCCGCGGCTCCGCCGCTCGCCACCCTCTGAAGACTCCGCTACCATCCTCCAATGACTGATTGGATCGCTGAAGAGCACCGCTACCTGTTCCAGAACTACGGGCGCCAGCCCATCGTCCTCGAACGGGGTGAGGGCTCCCGTGCGTGGGACACGGAAGGGCGCGAGTACCTCGATTTCGTGGGCGGCATCGCCGTGAACGTGCTCGGCCATGCCCATCCTGCGGTGGCGGCGTCACTCGCCGAACAGGCGAAGACGCTCATCCACACCTCGAACCTTTTCTACACCAAGCCGATGATCGAGCTGGCGAAGCTGCTCGTGGAGCACAGTTGCCTCGACCGCGCCTTCTTCTGCAACTCGGGCGCCGAAGCGATCGAGGCGGCGATCAAGCTTGCCCGCCGCTGGGGCCACGACACGAAGCACGGCGCCTACGAAATCATCAGCACCGACAACAGCTTCCACGGGCGCACCCTCGGCGCGGTCGCGGCGACGGGCACGCCGCGCTATCGCGAGCCCTTCGAACCGATGATCCCGGGCTTCAGCCACGTCCCCTGGAACGACCTCGAAGCGATCAAGGCGGCGACGACCGGGAAAACGGTCGCCATCCTGCTGGAGCCGATCCAGGGCGAGGGCGGCGTGAACATGCCCGCCCCCGGCTATCTCCAGGGCGTGCGCGAATGGTGCGACGCGCAGGATCTGCTGCTCATCTTCGATGAGATCCAGACGGGAATCGGCCGCACGGGCACGCTCTTCGCCTACGAACAGGAGGGCGTCGAGCCCGACATCATGGCTCTTGCGAAGGGCCTCGCCGGGGGTGTGCCCATTGGCGCGCTGCTCGCGCGGGAAGCGATCGCCTCCCACTTCGTCCCTGGTGACCACGGCACGACCTTCGGCGCCAACCCGCTCGCCACCGCCGCGGGCGTCGCCACCGTGTGTTTCATCCTCGAAAACGGCGTGCTCGAGAACACGCGCCGTCAATCGGAGCGCCTGCTCGGACGGCTACGCTCGCTCGAAGACCGCATCCCAGAGGTGACAGAGGTGCGCGGGCGCGGTCTGCTCGTCGCCATCGCCTTCAACCGTGATGCCGCCGCAGATATCGTCACTGCCGCCCGCGACCGCGGCTTGCTCGCCAACAACGTGCGTCCGAACGCCATCCGGTTCATGCCGCCGCTCATTGTCACGGACGACGAGATCGACCGCGCCTGCGACATCCTCGAAGACGCCCTGCGCGCTGTCTTCGCGCCGGCGAAGTAGTGGAGAGGGCCTGATGGTTATCGGCCTCGCGCTCGTCGCCGTTGCCCTTGGGAGCGGCTCGCTGGCCTACCTCGGCTTTCTCGGGCTTCTCGGAAAGCTGCGGCCCAACCGTTGGGCCGGCATTCGTACCGCCTTCACCCGCGCCAGCGAACAGAATTGGTACGACACGCACCGGGCTGCGGGCCCGATTCTCATGTACGGCGGCGTCCTCGGCTTCGCCGTGGCGCTGGCGTTCGCGCCGTTCGCGCTCGCCGGCAAAGTGGGACTCATCGTTGGTGTCGTGGCCCTCGCCGCCTGCGCGACGGTGATGCTCTTCACCCTTCTCCTTGGCTTCTTTGCGGGCGCCTCCTTTGCGGCGGCCCGGTCGACTTCACCCAGGAGCGATCAGTGAAGGCAGTGATCTTCGATTTCGGCGGCGTCATCTCCCGGCCGCTCGGGCCGATCATGGCCGCCATCGAACGCGACTTCGCGCTCCCTGCCGGCACGCTCGCGACCGTCCTTTACGGCGGCGAATCCTGGCGGCGCGCCGAAGTGGGAGACATTTCCTACGACGAGTACATCGAAGCCAGCCTCAGCGGCATCGCCGTCCATACCGATTCGCGCCGACGCGCCGCTGAGGTCTGGGCGCGCTGGTACCACGAGTTCTATCAGCCACGCTTCATGCCGGGCATGATCGAACTCGTGCGCGAACTGCAGGGCGTCGCGCGCGTTGCCATGCTCAGCAACGCCTCTGACGGCATGGAGGTGCGCCTGCGCGACCTCCTCGGCGTGGCTCACCTGTTCGACCCGCTGGTCAGCAGCGCCGCCATCAGGGTGGCCAAGCCCGACCCGCGCGCCTTCACGATCACGCTTGACCGGCTTGGCCTGCCGGCCGGTGACTGCTTTTTCATCGACGACACACCGGTGAACATCGAGGCGGCCACGAAACTCGGCATCCACGCCCACCTGTTCAAGGACGGCGCCACCGTCCGAACGGCGCTCAGGGACGCAGGATTGCCTGTCACCGCTTGAGCAGCACCCCAAGGAGACTGAACCCTATGCCTTCATCCATCCGCGCTGTGATCTTCGATTTCGGCGGGGTGATCATCCCCGGCGATATGGGCGGCGATGGGCCGTTTGCCCGCCTTGAGCGTCAGTTCGGGCTGGATGAGGGCTATCTCTTCCGCGCCCTCTACCTGGAGAACGCAGGCTGGCGGCGGCTGCGGGTGGGTGAAGGCTCGGAGGCGGAGTGGGAAGCGGTCTCTCTGGCCACGTTGAGCGCAGTGAAGGATGACTCGGTAGCGCGGCAGATCATGGCGGCGTGGGCGGAACACCGGCCGCAGGGCAGCGGCCTCTCGCTCCAGAAGCCGACTTTCAACCCCGGCATGATCGACCTCATCACACGGTTGCGGGGCCGCTACACCGTCGCCTTGCTCTCGAACGCGGCGCCGGGCCTGGAGGGCGAGCTGCGTGGCCACTACGGCATCCACGATCTCTTCCACGACGTCATCAACTCGGCTACCGTGCGGCTCGCGAAGCCGGACTCGCGCATCTACCACCTCGCCGCCGCCCGGCTCGCGCTCGCTCCGGAAGCCTGTTTCTTTACCGACGACCTCGCGCACAACATCGCCTCGGCGCGGGAGGTGGGGTTCACCGGTTACGTGTTCGACAGTTGCGAGGGCCTGATGGCGGCCCTCCGCGCCGCCGGCGTCGACCCCGACTGAGTCTAGTCCGCAATCGCTTCCGCGAGCACCACCGTGCGCAGCGGGTAGTTCCCCTCGTTCGCCGGGCCGCTGCAGGTCATCAGCACCAGGCTCTCAACCCCCTCCCGCCCTTGCAACAGCGCGCTCATGTCGATCGCGCCGAGGGCGTAGTCGACCGTCGAGGTCACGCGATAACGCCGCCGGCTGCCGTCGCTCAACGTCACCATCACCTCCGCGCCGCTGCGGAGACTCGAGAGCCGGAAGAATACCCCCGGTACGCCTCGATATTCGAAGTGTGCCGCGAAGAACGTCGACCGCCCTCTTCCGGGAATCGAGGTGAACGCCGGGTTCCACCCCACCGTCTGATTGTCCTGGGGCACATCCAGCCGCCCGAATCGGTCCAACCCGAAGCGCGCCACCCCCGCGGATGTCACCCCTATGGCCGGTACCGCCAGATTCGTCACCGTGCGGTCATCGGCCGAAAGCGGCGGCGGCGGCTCGGGCTTGGACTCTTCGATCCCGTACAGCGCGACGCTCCGCTCCACCTGAGCGATGAAGCGGTCGCTCACCGTCGCCGGCATCCCCGTCAGGTAGTCGCGGCCGATGTAGTGGAGTTGTTCGGCGATGCCGTTCGTCTGCGCCGGAACGGGCGCCGGCTCTTCGGCGCCGCCGGACAACGGCAGCGCCACGAAAGCCGCGGCCATCGCCAGCACAACAACCCACCCCGCGAGTGCACGACGTCTCATGGTCCGAGTTTACCCGATGGACGCTGCGTGCGGAGTAGATGCGATGGACGTTGACGATGGACTTCCTGTTGTATATCCATGCGGCCCACAATCGCCCCGCCACCCTGAACTGCGGC
>JAYUAG010000340.1:0-4099 GCA_043741475.1 Thermoflexaceae bacterium
CTGGGTGACGCTCGAAGGCACGATCGCCATCAGCGAGGAGGGGACGGTTGAGCTGCTATCGCGCCTCGCCCGCCGCTACTACGAGCCGGAAAAGGCGGAGGAAACGATCCGCTCATGGACGGCGAGCCCGGAGATGCGGGTGACCCTCACGCTCACGCCGTCGCGCATGCGCTCTGGCTGACCCAGCTCAGTAGGAGCGCGGCAGGCCCAGTTCGTGTTGGCCGATGAAGTTCAGGATCATCTCCTGGGTGACGGGCGCGATCTTGAAGAGCCGGGCTTCGCGCCAGTAGCGTTCGACATCGAATTCTTTCGCGTAGCCGAAGCCGCCATGCGTCTGGAGGGCGCGGTCGGCGGCGTCGAAGGCTGCCTCGGAGGCGAGGTACTTGGCCATGTTCGCCTCGGCCCCGCAGGGCTTGCCCTGATCGTAGAGCCAACTCGCCTTGCGGATCATCAGCTCTGCCGCGAGCAGCTTTGCGTGCGAATCGGCGAGCGGGAACTGGATGCCCTGGTTCTGGCCGATCGGCCGGCCGAACACGCGCCGCTCCTTCGCGTAGGCGACTGCCCGCGCGAGCGCTACCCGGCCTGTACCCAGCGCCTCGGAGGCGACGAGAATGCGCTCAGGGTTGAGGCCGTCGAGCAGGTGGTAGAAGCCCCGGCCGACCTCGCCCACGACGTCGGCGGGATCGACCGGGAGGTCGTCGTAAAAGACCTCGTTCGAATCGACGGCGTGGCGGCCGAGTTTCTCGATCTCGCGGATGGTGACGTACTGCGGGTCGAGGTTGGCGAGGAAGAGGGTCATGCCATCCGTGCGGCGGGCCGAGTCGGCGAGCGAGGTCGTTCGTGCGAGCAGGAGGACCTTCGAGGATTCCTTCGCCTTCGAGGTCCAGACCTTCTGCCCATTGATGAAGAACTGGTCGCCGTCGCGGCGGGCGAAGGTCGTGATCGAAGGTGTGTCCGAGCCAGCCGTGGGCTCCGTGATGCCAAAGGCGACATGAAGCCTCCCGGCCGCGGCCTCGGGCAGCGTCCGGCGCTTGAGATCGGCGCTGCCGTGCTTCGCGACGGGATTGAGCCCGAAGATGGTGAGGTGAAGGGCGGTCGCGCCGTTCATGGCCGCGCCGGATGCGGACACCTCCTCCAGCAAAATGGAGGCCTCGGTGATCCCGAGACCGGCGCCGCCGTACTCCTCGGGGATGGCGATGCCGAGCCAGCCAGCCTCAGCGAAGGCGTTATAGAAGTCCCAGGGAAACTCGTGGCCCGAGTCGCAGCGCCGCCAGTAGGCGTTGTCGAAGCGGCTGGCGAGGGCGCGCGCCTGGGCGCGGATCTGTTGCTGGGCGTCCGTGAGTTCGAAGTCCACTGGCCAAGTATCGGAGTCTCGGAGTAACGGGGTATCGGAGGCGCCCACTCTGCCTAGCTGGCTGCGCTCACGACCAGCGGTGGTTCGGCGAGCGGGCCGCCGAATTGCCGGAACCGCGCACTGATGACGGCGTAGCATTCGCAGGACGCGTTCTCCAGCGCGGCGCGCTTGAGGATCGTCATATCTCCGCGGTGATAGCGGATCAGCCCGGCCCGCTGCAGCGATGACGATGATAGCGCTACGCTCGGGCGGCTCACTCCAAAGCATCTGGGCGACGAATTCCTGGGTAATGGGGAAGGTGTTTCCTCCCGCCTGGTCATGGGTCATGAGCAACCAGCGGGCACAGCGCTCGTCCACGTGGTGGGCGCGGTTGCAAGCGGAAGACTGCGCGACGAGGGCGAGCAAGAGGCCGCTGTAGCGCGTCAGGATCGACGCAAGGCCTGTTCCTCGCTATCTCCCGGAGGAAGTCCTCTGCCCGTATTCGCAGGGCCTCGCCGGGCACTTGAGAAATCAGCGCCATGTTGGAACCGCCGATGCCGAGGAACAGGGGTACTCCCGTCGTCCCTTCACGGCCGACCGTCGCAAACTCGATCATCATGCCGTTTTCGAGGACCGTGAGGACGGAGATGCTGCCGCTCGTCGGGAAGTACACGTAGTCTGTCGGGTCCCCGGCTTCCTGTAGCGTTTCGCGCATACGCTGCGGGTGAACCTCGAGCAGGCCGCAGAGGCGCTCATAGTCGTCTGCGAGCAGCGCCGCGAGGATCACGTTGCCGGGCGCTGCGCGGTGCAATGGTCGCAGGATTTCCCGTTTTGACGACGTGCTTTGCCAACTTCCGGCTCAAAGGGCAGGAGCGCCATACCCCCGGTGTCCACCCCGCCATAACACATTCGGAAGTCGTTGAATACGGGGAGCTGTGTACGATTCGGGCTTCCTGTCCGGGCTGCATCGTCAGCCAGCGGCGAGCTCCCCAAACGCTGAGCCGCGCGCGGCAGACGATGGGCGCAAAACTCTGCGGCCGAATGCCATGTTTCTGCAACGCTTCCCGGTGTTTCGCTGACCCCTTCGCAACCCCGAATGGCACAGGATGATGGCAGCACAAAACGGATAGGGCGGAACCCGCCTGGCCGATAAGAGATCGGCCACACGCGGAAAGGAGGAACCTGCATGATATCGGTGGAGGAATTCTCACTGCCATCATCGTCATCGTGGCGCTCGTGCCCGTCCTGAACTGAGTGCCCGGAGCCGCCGCGCCAGGCGAATCACTCGGCGCGCAAGTTGATCGACAGAACAGAGAACGGCGGTGGCCACAGGCGCCGCAGAGAAGGAACAGAACATGGGTCTCCTCACCTGGATTATCGTCGGATTGGTTGCCGGACTCGCGGCAGAGCTCGTAGTCGGAGGCGGGATCGGCGGGCTCGGTCTCAAGGGTCTGGTACTCACCACCCTCCTCGGGGTCGTCGGCGCGGTCGTCGGCGGGTTCATCGCCTCGGCGCTCGGTTGGGGCGAGGTCACGGGCTTCAACGTCCGCAGCCTCCTCATCGCCGCTGGTGGCGCGATCATTGTGGTCCTCGTCTGGCGCCAGCTCCAGGGAAGCGGCAACCGGCGCCGCGGAACATTCTGACCTGACCCGGCACGCACGTTAGCTGGCAAGCACCTTCCGGTGCAGCCGACTGGTGCGCGGCGAACGACCCGGCAGAACAACGAGAGCTCTGTGAAGGCATTGCGCCGCGAGCGAGTCACGCTGGCTTCGCACGCTCAGCACCACCCCATTTCAGCCCACGTTGGGGGAAACCCGGCGCCAGCAAAAGGATAGGAAATCGATGAAAGACGAAATCAAGGGCAAAATGAACCAGGCTGTCGGCGCCGTCCGAGAAAAGGTCGGCGACCTCGTCGGCAGCGACGGGATGGAGCGCAAGGGCGCGGCGCAGCACGCAAAGGGCGATGCCCAGGAGTCCCTCGACGACGCCCGCGACAACATGAACGACGCGACGAGCAACATCGCCGATGCCGTCAAGGACGGCGCGGACACGTGGAAGAAGGCCGTCAAGAGCTAACGGCCCCGTGTGGCGCGTCGCGGAACCGCCAGGCGGCTCCACCATCACGACCTCGGCGCCGAGGTTCCCCGAGGATCTGGCCGCAGAGCCGCCGGTGGACGGTGGTCAGGTCAATCACGCGGTAGGGAGAAAGCACGGGGCACCTCCTCAGGAGTCGCGGCCATTGTGGCGACTGTGCCTGCGAAGGGCGGTGACGACCTCTGCAGACCGCGCTATGATGATTGCCGTCACACACGTGAGAGGGGCAACCAGATGGCGAACGGTCCGAAAGAGCTCAATGAATCCTTCGTCCGCGGCCTCCCGGATACGGGTCCCGTTGTCATGCTGAACCTCGTGCGGCTCAAGGAGTTCGCCGCGGACGGCGCGGGCTCTGGCTGGGATGGTTACGTCCGCTACAGCGAAGGCGTTTCGCCGCTCCTCCGGGCGCGTGGGGCCACCGTACTCTGGGCCGGCAACGTTGAAGGTGCGGCCTACGGCGACCCACTCGGGGATTGCTGGGACTACGCGGTCCTCGTGAGGTATCCCTCCCGGGCCGCATTCCTCGACATGGTCACGTCGCCCGAATACGCCGCGGCCAATATCCACCGCGAGAACGCCGTCGACGACCACATCATCCTCGCCACAACAGAGACGTACTCCAAACTCGCCCGCGCCTGAGAGGAACCCGGCTCCTCGGCCATAGTGGGCCCC
>JAYUAG010000341.1:0-4081 GCA_043741475.1 Thermoflexaceae bacterium
CGCATGTGCAGCATCACCGTCCCGAAGAGGGCGAAGTTCAGCTTCTTCGGGCTGCCACCGGCGTGCACGACCTTCACGATTGGCCGCACCAGCGGGATCGTCACCAGCGCTACCAGCGCGACCAGCGGCAACGCATCGACCGCTACCGCCACCACAAGCGAGACAAACGCACCCGCGAGCAGCAGATACATCTCGCGGTTCGCCCACTTGCGACCGATCAGCGTCGCCATCGTGCGCTTGTGGTTGCGGGTGTCGCTCTCAATGTCGCGCAGGTTA
Organism: Thermoflexaceae bacterium; assembly: GCA_043741475.1. Classification (GTDB taxonomy): domain Bacteria; phylum Chloroflexota; class Dehalococcoidia; order Tepidiformales; family Tepidiformaceae; genus JAGQHB01. The sequence continues at coordinate 277 of JAYUAG010000341.1, forward strand.
TTGGCGTGCAGGATGGCCGTTACGAGGAAGGCGATCGGTAGGGCCGCCACCCACGGCTGCCAGTCCCAGCGCTCCACCTGGACGAAGTAGGCGCCGACCACCATGAGCAGGCCCATGAAGAGGAAGACGGTCACCTCGCCGAGGGCGATATACGCCAGGTGCAGGGGCGCACCCGTGTAGAGGAAGCCCGCGAGCACGCTCGCCAGCCCCAGCCAGATGAGCGACCAATCGGTCACGGCGCAGAGCACGATACCGATGCCCGCGCCGGCGATGAAGCACACAATCCCGGCGCCGAGTACGCCCCGCGCCGGGACGAGGCCGCGCTGGATGAAGCCCGCCGGCCCCAGCGACTCCGGCCCGTCCGCGCCCTTGACGTGGTCGTAGTAGTCGTTCACCAGGTTAGTCCCCGCATGGATGAAGACGCTCCCGACGAGCGCGAGCAGCCCCTTCCACCAGGAGAAGCTGTCGTGCGCCGCCAGCAGCGTGCCCACGAGCACGGGGATGACGGAGGCGGTGAAGGAGAACGGGCGGGAGGCCTGGAACCAGAGCTTCAAGGACGACATTGCGAGCGGAGCGTAGGGCAGCGGCGACCGAGCGGGAAGTGGGGTTGCCTACAATCGGGCGCGGGCTTACCGGCTCGCTCCCGGCGTGTCTGGTAGAGTCGCCGCCATGCAGTTCGGCATCCTCAACCTGGTCGACTGGTACCCGGAGACGCACACCCGCGAAGAGCGCTACCAGCAGGTGATCGACGAAGCCGTCTTCGCTGAAGAACTGGGATTCGACACCTTCTGGGTGGGCGAACACCACTTCAGCCGCTACATCTGCCCGCACCCCGTGCCCCTACTGGCGGCGATTGCGGCGCGGACGAAACGCATCCGCCTGGGCACGGGCGTCGCCCTCGGCGTCCACCATGACCCCGTCCGCCTCGCCGAGGATTACGCCATGCTCGACGTCATCAGCGGCGGCCGCGTCGACCTTGTGCTCGGGCGTGGGCTCTACCTCCAGGGCTACCGCGGCTTCAACCAGCCCTACGCGGAGTCCCGCGCGCGCCAGGAAGAAGCAGCGCGCATCGTCCGCGGCGCCTGGACGCAGGCGCCATTCTCGTTCGAAGGACGCTTCCGAACGGTCGACGGGATCGCCCTTGAGCCGAAGCCCGTCCAGCAACCGCACCCGCCCCTCTGGATCGGCGGTGGTCGCGGTCTCGATTCGGTGCTGTTTGCCGCGGACGAAGGGCTACACCTTGCCCTGCCTTCGGTGCTTGGCCCTGCGGAGGCGTTCGAGCCCCTGGCGACGGCCTACCGCGCGCGGCTCGTGGAGACGGGCCGGGACCCCACGCAGTTCCACGTTTCCGCCGGCCAACACACGTACATTGCGCCCACAACCGCGCAGGCCGAGCAGGAATGGGAAGAACACTACATGGCCTACATGCGCATGATCGCGGGCGAAGTACCGCCGGACCTCTACGACGGCACCGAACTCGAAGAGATCGGGCGGCGGTTAGCGAAGTCCACGGCGAGCGCCAGCTACGAAAAGATGGTGCGCCTGAACGCCAAGTGTGGCTCGCCCGAGTCGATCGCCGAGCGCATCTGTTCGCTCCATGACGTCTTGAAGATGGACCACTACTGGAGCTACTTCAGCCTCGGCGGCATCTCGACGACGAAGCTTTTCCGCACGATGGAACTCTTCGCGAAGGACGTGATCCCGGCCGTGCGCGCCCACGCGAGGGACTGATTGCGGGGCCGACTACACCCGTCCGATCCGTTAACCTTCGCCGATGGAGCACACGGAACTCGTCGAACAGATCGCGGTTGCGCTGGGGTTCGGACTTCTCGGAGGTCTTGGAGCGAGGCTCATCGGCCTTTCCCCGATCGTCGGCTACCTCGCGGCGGGGATGGTCATCAGCCCCTTCACACCCGGCTACGAAGGCGACGTGGCAACGCTCCAACAGCTCGCCGAAATCGGCGTCATCTTCTTGATGTTTGGCGTGGGACTGCACTTCAACATCCGCGATCTGCTCGCCGTGCGCACGATCGCCGTCCCCGGAGCCATTGCTCAGATGGCGGCCGTAACGGCCCTGGGAGTGGGCGTTGGGACGGCGTTCGGGCTCGACTGGCGGGAGAGCCTTGTCCTGGGCCTTGCCCTCGCTATCTCTAGCACGGTGGTCATGGTCCGCGCGCTGGAGGACCGGGGTCTGCTCCCCTCCATTCACGGAAGGGTGGGGATCGGATGGCTGGTCGTCCAGGACTTTGCGACGGTGCTATTCCTCGCGATCCTCCCGGCCCTCGCATCGGGAGGGCCAGCGACCTTCGCACGGGAAGCGACCATCGACCTGGCCGTCGCCGGTGCATTCCTCGCGGTAATGCTGGTTCTGGGCGCGAAGCTGATGCCGCGGCTGCTCGCCCTCGTTGCCCGGTTGGGTTCGCGAGAGCTCTTCATTCTCGCCGTGGTCGCGTCCGCCATGGGCATCGCGGCGGGCGCCGCGGCACTTGGCATCTCCGTTGCGCTCGGGGCATTCGTCGCCGGGGTCGTCATCAGCGAGCACGAAACCAGCCATCAGGCGGCATCAGACGTGATCCCGTTGCGCGAGGCGTTCGCGGTCCTGTTCTTTGTCGCCGTGGGCATGTTGCTCGACCCCGCCGTGCTTCGCGATCACCTCGGGTTGGTCCTGGCGGTGGCGATGGTTGCCGTCGTCGGCAAGGGACTCCTCTCGGCCGGAATCGGCCTCGCATTCCCCTTTTCCGCGAGCACCGCGCTTCTCACCGGGGCCGGACTCGCCCAGCTTGGGGAGTTCTCGTTCGTCATCGCGCAGGTGGGACTTCAGGAGGAACTCGTACGCGAGAGCACCTACAACGTGATTCTCGCCGCCGCCATCGTTTCCATCACCGTCAACCCGTTGGCGTTCGCAAGCGTCCCCGTGATCGAGCGCGCTCTCAGGCGGGTCAAACCCCTCTGGCGATGGGCCGATCGCCAGGGCGAGGACCCTGGCCCGCACGAGCCCATCTCGGGACACGTTGTCATCGCAGGCTACGGGCGAGTGGGCGAGCTGACCGGCCACTCACTCGCCCAGCTAGGAGTGCCCTACCGGGTGCTCGAGAACGACCTCGCCCTCGTCCGGCGGCTCAACAACTCCGGAGTCCCTGCGATCTGGGGTGACGCAGCGACCCTCGAGCTGCTGGCCATGGCGCATGTCGACCGCGCCAGGCTCATCGTGATCTGCGTGCCGGACGAGAGCACTTCGCTCCTCACGATCGCGAATGCCCGGAAGCTCAATCCTTCGATCCCGATCATTGTCCGCGCCCGCCACCGGGAGGAGATCGCCGTGCTGATGGAACTCGGCGCCACCGAAGTAGTGGTCCCGGAATACGAAGGCGGCCTCGAACTGATGCGCCAGACGCTCGTCTCGCTAGGCTACGACGACGAAGAGACCCTGCGACTCTCGCGCGCCATGCGGGACCTCCATTACGGCATCGACCACTGATGCGGCGTCAGAACCCTACGCGACTGGAGCGCACACGGCCATTACCTTGAACTATGGCCTTCGGAGGCAATGGGATGTCACAACTGACCACGTCCGCGTCGCAGCGTTCCCAGGCGCAGTTCGGCGCCGTCGCGGCGCAATACGGTGTCAGCTCCTATCACGCGGCCGGGCCGGACCTCCAGGCGCCCTTCGAAGCGGCCCGCGCTCACCGGCAAGGAACGCGTCCTCGACGTCGGCACGGGCGGTGGCCGCACCGTCTCGGCGCTTAGAAGGGCGCCATGCGCTCGCGGAAGTAGGGCAATACCAGCCGCCCGAAACGCTCTGCCT
>JAYUAG010000342.1:0-9442 GCA_043741475.1 Thermoflexaceae bacterium
TCAAGATCGATCGGCTCATGGCGCTCCTCGCGCGCGGCGTCGATATCACTGTGGCCATCGAGAGCGAGTTCAACATCGCCGAGTTGGCGGAAGGGATGCAGCGCTCGGGCCAGCGCGCCGCCGCCATCATCGAGGTTGACGCGGGCATGCACCGTTGCGGCACGAACGACCCGAAGGACACCGTCGCCCTTGCGCGCTCGCTGCTTGCCGCCGGCATCGATTACCGCGGCATCATGGGTTACGAAGGCCATGTCTACCGTGTGCGCGACGCCGCCGACCGCGAACAGACGGCGCGCACCGCCCTCGGCATCGTGACGGGCCACGCCGAAGCGCTCGCCGAAGCGGGCCTCGCGCCCGCGATCGTCTCCACCAGCGGCACGGCCACCGCCGTCTTCGCCGCCTCCTGGCCGGGCGTCACGGACATGCAGGCGGGCACCTACGTTTTCATGGACGGCTACGCCGAGCAGTTCGTCCCCGGAGTTTTCAAGCAAGCGCTGACTCTGCTCACGACCGTCATCTCGGTGCACGAGGGCTACGCCGTCTGCGACGCGGGCTCGAAGTCGCTCACGAGCGAGTTCGGCATGCCCGTCACCAGCGATGGCCGCATCCAGGTGCGCGGCCTCTCGGAGGAGCATGCCCACCTCGTCGGCGAAGGGCTCGCGGACCTGCACCCAGGCGACCGTATCGAACTCGTCCCCAGCCACGGCGACACGACCCTCAACCTGCACGACGTCTACAACGTCCGTCGCGACGAGGACATCCTCGAACAGTGGCCGATCCTTGGCGCCCGCAAGTTCCGCTAATCGCCGCTGACCCGGTTCACACAAAGTCGCGAAGGCCACGAGGGCCTCCCTTGTGGATCTTCGTGTTCTTCGCGCCTTTGCGTGAGTCGAGGCCCGACCATCCCAGGCACAGCCGTTCGCCCGCAACCAGCGCCGCCGGTATAACGCGGAGACTGCATCCCTGCGGAGGTCCGTCTCATGGCCACTGGCCCACTCGCCGGCGTCAAGGTGCTGGAGTTCACCCAGATCATCGCCGGGCCGTTCGCGGGGATGATCCTTGCCGACATGGGCGCCGACGTGGTGAAGTTCGAACCGCTTGAGGGCGAACCCTGGCGGCTCTTCACTGAACTCGTCCCCGGAGAGTCGCGCACCTTCACGAGCCTCAACCGCGGCAAGCGCGACATCGCCATCGACCTCCGGCGACCGGAAGCGACGGCCCTCGTCCACCGGTTGGCGAAGGACGCCGACGTCGTCCTGATCAACTACCGCCCCGGCGTTGCCGAGCAACTCGGCATCGACTACGACTCCCTGCGCGCCCACAACGACAGGATCATCTACTGCGAAAACACCGCATTCGGTCGCAAGGGCCCGCTCGCCCGGCGCGGCGGCTACGACATCGTTGTCCAGGCGATGAGCGGCCTTATGGCGGGCGAAGCGAAGATGCAGGGCGACGTCCCGACATACGTTTACCCAGCCGTCGCCGACTACGCGACGGGGATCATGATCGCGAACTCGATCTCGGCGGCGCTCTATGCACGCGAAAAGACCGGGCTGGGACAGCGAATCGACTGCACCCTCCTCGGCACGGCGATGGCCATGCAGACCTCGCAGTTCACCTGGATCGACGCCTTCGACAGCGCCGTGTTTCCAGAGATGCTGGAGGGCCTGCGCCAGGCCCGCCTCGAACAGAAGAGCTTCGAAGAGCAGCAGGCGGTTCACCGCAAATACCGGCCGGTGGGCGCGGGCAACATCTACTACCGCGTCTACCAGACATCCGATGGCTTCATCGCTGTGGGCGCGCTCAGCCGCCAGCTCTGGGCGAAGGTGCGCGCCGCCACCGGCATCGAAGACCCCCGCGACAAGCCCGACGGTTCGTTCGAAATCAACCCGCCCGGCTGGGACGAAGAAGGCCCGAAGCTCGTCGCCAAAGCGGAGGCGCTCTTCCGCGCGAAGACCACGGCCCAGTGGGGCGCGATCTTCGAGGAGTACGGCGTGCCCGCGGGCCCGATGCACTACATCGAGGAGTTGTTTGACCACCCGCAGACGGCCGCGAACGGGCTCGTCGCCGATATCGAGCACCCCATCCTCGGGCACCTGCGCATGGTCGGGCCGCCCTTCCAAATGTCGGAGACGCCGCTCGCGCCCCAGGGGCCAAGTCCCATCCTCGGCGCCGATAGCGACGACATCCTCGCTGCCGCCGGCTATTCAGCAAGCGAGGTCCAAGAGCTCCGGGCGTCGGGCGTGATTCTCTAGGTAGCCGCCACCCACTGCGGTGGCGGGCTGTCGTGCCATGCCGGACGTGCAGATCACGGTTCGGGATCGTTTGGGTGCGTACTGCGCGCTTGGCACGTGCCCCGCGTTGGGCCGCCGTGGTAACGATCACCATGACACGTCCGCCCGCCACCACGGTGGGTGGCGGCTACCGATCAGGCGATCAGCACCCTCACACCAGCTGCCTCCGCCATCTCTCTCGCCTCTTCGCCGCCGATCAGCACCGCCTTCGCCCAGCACTCCGCCCGCCAGCACTCAGGCGCCCAGGCCGTTACCTGTAGGTAAGCCGACTCGGCGGGCACACCGGTCCGCGGGTCGATCAGGTGGTGCGCAAGACCACCGGTGCTCGTCGTCCAGCGGCGGCGGGCCGTGGTCGATGTCGCCATCGCGCCGGTCATCGTCCCCTCCCACAGGTCGGAGCCCCCGAAGGGGCGCTCGACGGCGAGCCGCCAGCCATCTGTCCCTTCTTCGTGGCCCTCGGCGCGGAGGTCGCCTCCAGCGTTGAGCATGACGTCGGGGTAGCGCGCACGCAGGTGGTCGACCGCACAGTCGACTGTCCAGCCTTTCACGATGCCACCCAGGTCGAGCCCGCCAGCGGTCAGCCGGACCGAATCGCCGTCGAGCACGATGCGGTCTGCCGGGTCCGGCACGCCCTGTTCTCGAGGTTCGCCATCCTTCACTTCACGGAACGTCCGGTCGTAGCCAGCCTCCCGTAGCGATGGCAGCACCATAGGGTTGAAGAGCCCGCCCGTGAACGTATGCGCCTCAAGCGCGAGGCGGCAGGCGGCCGCGAACCACGCGTCGCGTATCTCGTCCCCCCGGTTCAGCGCGCTCAGCAGGCTCGCCGGCCGGAAGCGGCTGAAGCGTTGCTCCTGCTCTTCGAAGAAGAGCCGCGTCGACAGAAATGCGTCGAGCGGAGGCGGCGCATCAATCTCCACGAACAGGTCGACCTGGGTGTCCATGGCCCGGAACTCGTAGTGGTGTTGCATCGCCTAGCGCGCGTCCAGGACGGCGGCCACCAGGCCCGCCAGCCGCCGCCCCGCGCTGGGGCTGAGGTGCACACCGTCCTCTGCGTCCGGCACGATGCTTGACGCATCGACGAACGTCACCCATGGCCGTCCGGCCGCTTCCGCGCGGAACAGGGCGTTGATCCCCGGGACCAGCAGCGCGATGTCGCTGCGAGTGATCGCTGGCTGGCCAACCCAGAGTACGACCCGCCCCGGCGCCCGCAACAGGTCCATCATCCAGCCGATTCGCGAGCGGTAGTCTTCGGGGTTCGCTGCCGCATAGCTGAGGTCGTTCGCGCCGACCATGAACACCACGATGTCCGGGGCGTATCGCTCCATCTCCTCGCTGGCGTAGGAGAACCAGTCGGAGAAGGGCACGCCCAGGACCGCTGACGATCCCTTGTTCACCAGCCCTGACGAAATCTTGTAGTCCGCGCCACGCACGGGGGCGGCGCCGCGCTGCGTCATCAGGTCGAAGAAGGCGACGGTCATGAAGTAGCTGGTGGAATCGCCGTCCGACCAGACGCGCAGCGGCGAGTGCCGGGAGGTGGGGACCGGCGCCGGTTCAGGCTGGCCGTCGTTCGCGACCAACCCCACGCGCGCCCGGACGGCGGGCTCCGTGGCCGCTGCGCTGCGCTGGCTACCGGCTACGAACCCCGCCACGACGGATACGCTCACGAAGCAGGCCAGGCTCGCGATCAGCCACCAGCGCCGAAGCCCTTCCACCGGGGTTGAGCGCCGGGCCGGCGCCGCAGCGCCGTCATGGCGGCGACCAATCTCTCCCCCTTCTCCCGCGAAGTCGGGAGAAGGGGGCCGGGGGGATGAGGGCACTCGCGCCGGACGTCTCATCGCAGGCCCCGCTCCCTACGCCCGCGGCAGGCCAAGCCCCCGCGTGGCGACGATGTTGCGCTGGATCTCGCTCGTGCCACCCTCGATCGTGTTGGCGATCGAGCGCAGGTAGCCGTACTTGAAGCGCCCGAAGCTGGAGGCGTCGACGCCCTCCGTCTTCGTGTCGAGCTGCCCGTAGAGGCCGAGCATCTTCAGCGCCGTGCGCGCGATGCGCTGGTTCAGCTCCGTGCCGTACATCTTTGCGACGCTCGCCTCATGACCAGGCGCGATGCCCTCCTTCGCCTGCATAGAGACGATCTTGAGGCTCATCTGGGTCGCGACGTACGCCTCCACCAGCCGGTCGATCAACTCGTGGCGCAGCGCCTGATTATGGGAGAGGGTGCTGAGATTGTCGTCCCGGTGCCGCTTCGCGAAGGAGATCATATCCTCCACGCCCTGGCGCGCCCCTACCGAGGCGCCGATGCTCGACCGTTCGAAGCTGAGGGTCGTCTGGGCGAGGTACCAGCCCCGGTTCTCTTCGCCGATGATGTTCTGCTTCGGCACGCGGACATCTTCGAAGAAGACCTCGTTGAACTCGTGCGAATCCGCCATGTTGATGAGCGGCCTGACCGTCAGGCCGGGCGATTTCATATCGACGATGAAGTAGGTGATGCCACGATGCTTCGGCGCCTCAGGATCCGTGCGCGCGAGGAGGATCATCCACTTCGCGACGTGGCCGCCGGAGGTCCATATCTTCTGGCCGTTGACGACATAATCGTCGCCGTCGCGGACCGCCCGCGTCTGCAGGCTGGCGAGGTCGCTGCCCGAGCCGGGCTCGCTGTAGCCCTGGCACCAGATCGTCTCGCCGTCAAGGATTTCGGGCAGGTACTTCTGCTTCTGCTCCTCCGTGCCATGGACGATCAGTGTCGGCCCCGCGAACATCGTCGCGATGCCGCCCGGCCGCGGCGCGCGCGACTCGGCCATCTCCGTGTTGAAGATGAACTGCTCCATCACGCTCATACCCGCGCCGCCGTATTCGGTGGGCCAGGCAGGCGCGATCCACTTCCGTTCCGCCAGCTTCGCCACCCACGTCTTCCAGGCCTCGCCACCGCCACTGAAGCCTTCGCCCCGGCCCAGGTTGCCCTTCGGCGCTTCCGCCGCGATGAAGTCGTGGACGACCTTGCGGAAGGACTCCTCCTCGGTGGTCAGGCGATAGTCCATGGCGCTTCTCCGGTGGATATGTTGTGCGAATCATGCTAGCGGTGACGGCCGCTAAGCGTCACGGGCCTCAGGCGGACCGAAACAGAGCCGCCGGTGTCAGTCGGCGGTGCGTCTAATGCGCCCAGGCGCATCCACAGAGCCGCCGGTGTCAGCCGGCGGTGCGTCCAATGCGCGTCCTGTATGGCGTGACGCGGACGTACCGCTGGCTCACACCAGCGGCTCTGATGAGCAGTCAGCGACGCGAGCACGCGCAGCGCAACCTCCGCAACGGCCGCCCCAGCCGGCGATGCGTCCAATGCGCGTCCTGTATGGCGTGACGCGGACGTACCGCTGGCTGACACCCGCGGCACTGATGAGCAGTCAGCGACGCAAGCACGCGCAGCGCAACCTCCCGCAACGGCCGCCCCAGCCGGCGGTGCGTCCAATCCGCCAGGCGCACGCACAGAGCCGCCGGTGTCAGCCGGCGGTCTCCCTCCAATGCGCGCCCTGTACGGCGTGAGGCGGACGTACCGCTGGCTCACGCCAGCGGCTCTGTAGGATCAGTAGCGACTACCCAATTCCGGCCACCGCGACCAACACTTGCGTCGCAACCTCCGCAACAGCCGCGCCATCCGTCGTTCGGACGAAGACCGCAGTCACGCCCGCGTCCGCCCACGCCTCGCCGACCGCGCGCGCCAGGCCATCGAGCCCGCTGGCCGCCGCCGCGGCTGACGCGTCCACTCCCGTCACATCCTGGGCCAAGAACACGATTTTCCCGCGACCCGCACGTTCCATCAGCCGCCCGAAGGCCTGGGCGGCCAGGAACGGTGCTACCAGGTTCGCTCGCAGCGTCGTTTCGAACTCCGCCGGCGATAGCTCGTCGAGCGGGACGCTGGAGGGCGAGTTGTGGGCGCAGATGAGCGCGTCGCAGCGGCCGTAGCGGTCCCAGGTCTGTTCCGCGAAGGCGATGACGGCCGCATCGTCGAGGGCGTCCAGCACCGCCACGAACTGTTCGCGACCCACCGCCCAGGCCTCGTTCGCAATAGAATTCATCGCGAACTCTTCGACTGCGCCCTTCGTCGTCGTGGCCAGCGCGAGGTCCGCCCCCGCCTCAGCGCAGGCCATAGCGAGCGCCCGATCAAGCGGCGAACCCGTGCCGATCAGCGCCACCACCTGCCCGGCCAGGGACTCATTCATTGGGTGAACAACGCGATCACCGGCACAAGCAGGCCAAGCAGCACGAGGAGCGAGATGCCGATCCCGATCGCACGCCAGTCCCGCTTCCGGCGATCACTGGCGTAATAGCGCGCTTCCCAGCTCCCATCGAGCAGGTCCGCGTCCCGCTCGTCCGGCCCGGCCAAGGGCCGGTCGTACGTCTCGTCGTCCTCGTTAGTCACGCCCTCCATCGTAGCCGTCACGGGGACGGTCGTCGCGCTCGAAGAGGTCCCACTCAAACCGCGTGGGGATGGAGAACCCGCCGAAGCTGACCGCCGATGCAAGGAAGGCGATTACCGCCAGCCAGTACCAATCCTTCGTCCAGATCATCACCGCGCCCGCGGCCGCCCAGGCGAGGATAGCGGCCAGCCCCCGGCTCCCCCGGTGATTGTTCGCTACCGCCCCCGCCGTCAGGAACGCGAACACGCAGATCCAGGCCGCCCTGTCATCCCGGTAGGTCGCCGCGCCCGCCACCGCCCATGCGGCGGCGATGCCCAACCCACCCACGATAGCGTCGCGACGCATCGCGCTCGCCACGACCGCGCCCGTGGAGAGAAAGGCGAAGACCGTCATCCAGGTGGCCGAGTCGTGCTGCGCGAAGCCCGTGGCCGCCCCGCCCCAGGCGCCGGCAATGGCGATGACCCGCGAAAGCCCGAGCCGCCGCCAGAAGGTTACGCCGACGACGGCGCTGGCCATGGCAGCGAAGATCAACGACCACCATGCGTCGTGATCGAGTACAACGGCGGGGATGGTGGCGCCGAAGATCGCCATGATGGCGAGGACGGAGGTGGCCTTGATGCTCACACCAGCCGGCCGTTCTCGTCCCGGATTTCGGGGCCTTCGACGCGTGCGCGGCCGTCGCCGAACTTGGCGTCGCGCCAGTGGAGGGCGGCGTGCAGGCCCTGCTCGCCCGCGATGCGGCCGAATTCGCGGACGCTCGGGGCAAGGTGCGCACGGGCGTCGTTTTCCGTGGCCAGGCGCTGGATGGTGCGCGCGCCCATCAGTTCGAGCTGCAGGTTGACGATGCGTTTGTTCGCCGAGAGCAGTTCGCTGTCGATCATCACCATGCGGTCTACGAGCCCTTCGACCTCGGCTTCGAGCAGGTCGCGCGGCACCGACTTGAGGACGAGGCCGATCTTGGCCGCCTCCGCGCCGGTGATGCTGTCGCCCGTGAGGAACATGCGCTTCGCCCACTGCGGGCCGCAGTGGTAGATCCACATGTTGTTCGGCAGCGCGCCCATCGCGCGCGCCGGTGGGAAGCCAATCGTGGCGTCGTCAGCAGCGATGATCAGGTCGCAAAGCAAAGCGATGTCGGTACCGCCGGCGAGGCAGAAACCGTGCACCTGCGCCACCACCGGCTTGTGCATGTCGAAGATGGCCATGCGCAGACGCTGTGCCCGCTCCATCTGCCAGGCGTCGTCGTCGAACGTCCGGCCGCCGCGGTAGACGGCGGTGTAGTCGTCCGCTGCGGCCGGGGCGTCCGCGCGGCGGCTCGCCATTGGCGAGAGGTCGTAGCCCGCGCTGAAGGCGCGGCCGTTGCCGCGGATGATGACCGCGTGCACGCTCGTGTCGTTGTCCGCCTCCCAGAGGGCGGCGTTGAGCTCGGTCTGGAGCTCCATGGAGAGGGCGTTCAGCTTCTCCGGCCGGTTCAGCGTGACCCGCGCACGCCCACGCTCCACCTCGTAGATGATCGTTTTGAATTCGTTCATGCGGTGCCTCCTGGGATGTGGGCCGCATTCTAGCGGACTTACGCAAAGGCGTTCGGTGGGCGCCCGCAGCCAGCGCTCAGTGGACCAACGGTGGCGGAGGGTCGGATCGGCGCCGCGCGTTTCCTGTAGGATGCGCCTCAATGTACCGCCCACTGATCGACGCTTTCGGCAAAGACTGCGCCCGGCGCATCGCCCGCGGCGAGTCTCTCAGCGACGCCGAGGCGGACGCCTTCTCTGTGCTCCTCGAAGCGCGCGAGCTCTCCGGCCACCGCCTTCTTGGAGCGATGGCCGATGCCGATTTGTCCATCGACACCGTTAGCGGCCGCTGCGGCCATCCGCCAGCGCGGCTCCGGCGTAGCAATCGCGAGAGCCTGTGACGGGCCGCGCGGCCGTGGGGTTGGTATGTCCGAACGCCCGGTAACCGAGGCCGACCCGCTCACAGCCACAGAACTACTCCTCCTGGAGTGGACCCGCGCCGGGGCGCTCGATGCCGAAATCGCCGTCCGCCTGAGCACGAGCGTGGGCGACGTCAAGATGCGCTTCGAGCGGCTGATGTCGCGAGCGGGCGTGGCCACGCGGGGGGCGCTCCGCACGTGGGACCCGGACGCGACGCCGGAAGCGCCCGAGGCCCTCGCCGAGGAGCCCGGGGTCGGCTCTCACCCTTTGCGCCGGCTCTGGCTCATCCCGGTTGCGGCTGCGCTACTTGGCCTTACCGCCGCTGGCGCGTGGTATGTCAGCGGTGCGGGGAAGGTCGGGCGCGAGCCGGCAAAGCCCGCGTCTGCCGCCCCACCGGCGCCGTTTCCGACACCCGACGCCTTCGTCGTTGGCGTGGCCGTCGAGCCCTTCCGCGCAGTGCCGGCTGCCGACTTCCCGGCCGGGCTGATGCTCTACGTCCTCACCGGCTGTGCTGGCTGCGCCACCGCCCCCTCCGGGCTCGACATGATCTGGCGCGATCAGGACGGGGTCCTCCACGCCGACACCGTCTTTCCCGCCCCGCCCCCGAACGCCCGCATCAGCGGCGTCGCCGCCACGCCCGGCGCCACCCAACTCGCTGTCAGCGTCGTCACCGAAGGGCCGGTCGGCCGCGATGAAAGGGACGCGGTCACCTTCTACTACCGCTCCACCAATGGCGGCGCCAGCTGGTTCGACGTGGCGACGGTGGCGGGCAGCGGCGCCGTCGTCCGCATCCTCGAAGGCGGCAGTCTGCTCG
>JAYUAG010000343.1:0-9436 GCA_043741475.1 Thermoflexaceae bacterium
GAGGATCGGGAGCAGGCGCGGGCGCTGGGACGGCGGGTGGCGGAGGTGGCGCAGCGGTTGGGTTCAGAGTTAAGTACCGCTCAGCAGACATAGCAATCCCGATTCTGATGCCGCAACGGACACCCTGCGGCGGGTGAACCGCGACCGCAAGGGAGCGGCAACCTCAGACCCCTGAACATGGTCGGGCGCGGTCGGTCACCTCGCATGAGGTCTTCTGCCGCTTCCTTCGGTCGCGGTTCCCTGTCGTTGCTCTTCAGTCGCACTGCCTTCGTGGCGCCGTACCAAGTTCCGGATCGTCGCGTTCGAACGCGTGGCAGCGGGTCACGGGGAGCGGCGGGTACTTCCGCAGGGTTGCGTCGCCCTCGGCGGCCTCGCAAAGCCAGAAGGTCGAGCCCCGGCCGCTCGCTACGCGCCGGGAGTGCGCGCACACGGAGCACAGCCCCACGCGCCCGTCGAATCCTGGTGGCGGTGTGCTCACGCGTCCACGAGTTGCAGCACCTCTTCGGCGCAGCCCCAGGAGAGCGTGTAGCCGGCGCCGCCGTGGCCGTAGTTGTGAATCACGCGTCCTTCGCGTTCGACCCGGATCTCAGGACGCACCGGCCTCAGGCCCGTTCGTTCGCGGATGACCGGACCAGGTTCGTAGCCGCCTTCACGGCACCGCGCCAAAATCGCTTCCCGCAGCGCCGGGTCCGGCGTTGGAGGCTCGTCGCCGCCGACTTCGATACGGCAGCCGCCGAGCACAACTTCGTTGCGCCGCGGGATCGCGTAGAAGATCGCGTGTTCGTCCCGCTCGTCGCCGATGAACGTGTCTGGGCGTAGCGTGCCGGGCGCGACCATCACGGTCTGGCCGAGCACGCCGGTGAGCGATTGGTCGTTGCAGAGGCGCCGCGAGCCAAGGCCTGTGCAGTTCACCACCAGGTCACCTGCCACTCCAGCGAGGTCCTCGACGGATTCGAATGCGATCGGGCGGTCGAGCTGCCGTTCGAGCCAGGGAAGGTAGAGCGCGGGTTCGCAACGTGGCGCGATGAACGTCCACGCCGTGGTGGCGCGCCGGTAAATCGGCTTCGCGTCGATGAAGGCGAGGCCGTCGACGGCGTCTCCCCACCAGGGTCGCCCCTGGTCTTCGACCACCTCACAGGCCGTGAGTTCGTCCACGCCGGCCTCAGGATGGTCCGCAGCGATCTCGCGAAGGACGCGGTAGGAGCGCATCGCCCAGGTGAATTCGCGCCCCCCGGGAGTAATGCGCACGGGCAGCCAAACCGCGCCCGCCGCGCCAGAGGTGCCATCGATGCCGCGCTTCGCCGCGACCACGCGCACATCGTGACCGGCGCGTTGGAGCACAAGCGCCGTCGTGAGGCCGGTCACTCCAGCGCCGACGACGGTGATCTCCATTTTACCCCTCCGTCAGCACACGCATGGGGCTCCAGCGGCCGATGACGCCCTGGCCGTGACAGCTGACGGACTTGCCCTCGACGATGTCAATCTCCGACATCATTCCGAGCGCAACGGTGAAGCCAGAGATCTTGTCAGGCACGCGCTCGTAGCGGTCGACGATGCGGCCGTCTGCTTCGAACTCCATGCTATCCGCCGCCTGGTCGTAGGTGATGCGGTAGGCGTGCACCTGGCCCTGCGTTGCGGGGAGGTCCTTGATCTCGTTGAAGATGCAGAAGGCGCGCGCGGGGCCTGTCTCGGGGACCGCCGCGCCGGGGAAGGGGAGGCGGCCATACACGGTTGCGACGGTATCGCCGCTGGTGAAGAAGTCTATCGCCCACCCCGTCGTGAGGTCGAGCAGGTTCCAGGAGACGTACCCGTCGTAGAGGTTGCCCGCCTGCGTGTTGATCGTGCGCGCCGCGATCTGAATCTCGAAGGTGATGCGCGCGCCAGCCGGCACCTCGAAACGCTCCTTCGAAAAGTACATATGCTTGGCATTGTCGAGGATCTGGACGTGGTCGTGGCCGCGGGTATAGGGCACGGCCGCCACCTGGAGCCAGCCGTCGCGCACGAGGACAACGCTGTTGGGTTCCTTGTACTCCCAGTATTGCCCGCCGGGGAGGGCGAATCCGGCCTGCATCCACGGAGAATCGGCTTCGAAGAGGCGGTTGAAGCCGCCGATGGTGCGGTCAGAGAGCGGTTGGCCCATGCGCGCCAGCGTAGCGGAGGCGCCCGTGACGGGCCATCTCGCCATTTGCCCGGACCCTACGCTCAGGGTGAAGACTTCGAGCCACGCTCCGCAGCCGCGAGCAGCTCCTGCACCATGCCGGACTTCGCTTCGACGTACCCCTCGCGGTCAAGGCGGAAACGGACGGCGAGTTCGCGCTTGACGGCGGCATAGCGCTCAGCGTCCTCCGGGTGGGAGCGAAGGTAGTCGCGCAGGAGCAAATGCTCGACCAGCGGGCGGGCGCCCTGGATGCAGACGCAAAGGTGCCGCTGGGGACGGACGGCGCCGTCTTCGCGGCCGAACGCTTCCCGGCCCGGGAGGCCGAGGTCGCCGAGGTGTTTGTAGCCGAGCGGCGCAAGGCGCTGGGCTACCTCCGCCAGGTCGACGGCAGAGCGGATGACAACATCAATGTCGACGATCGGCTTGGCCGCGAGGCCGGGCACGGAGGTGCTTCCGACGTGCTCGATCGACAGCGCGAGGTCGCCGAGTGCGGCGCGTATCGGCGCTACCAGCTCTTCGAAGACGCGCGGCCATTCCGGGTCGTAGTCTACGACCTCGATCTCGGCCGGGCTGAACCGGCGCATCGTCGCCTCGTCCGCGCCCCCCGGCATCTCAGCCTCCAACGCAGATGAGCACGCGTCCGCGCACCTTGCCTTCGAGGATCGCCGCGGTGGCCGCGGGGATGCCGTCGAGCCCGGCCTCGATGGCGATGCTCTCAAGGAGTCCCTTCGGCTTCAGGTCCGTCGCGATGCGCTGCCAGAGCCGGCGCCTTTCGGTGACGGGGTAGTTGACTGATTCGATGCCAAGCAGGTTCACACCGCGGAGGATGAACGGCAGGACAGTCGTTGCGATTGCGGTTCCACCAGCGAGGCCCGACACAGCAATCGCGCCGCCATACTTCGTCGTGCGCAGGAGATACGACGTGGTCGGTCCGCCGACGGGGTCGACGGCGCCCGCCCAGCGCTCAGCCTCCATCGGCCGCGCCGACTCCACGCTCACCTCTTCGCGCGAGAGGATCTCGGAAGCCCCAAGATCACGCAGAAAAGCGTGTTCGTCAGCCTTGCCCGTGCTCCCGGCGACGGTGTAGCCGAGGCCCGCGAGCATGCTCACGGCCGTGCTACCGACCCCGCCCGTGGCGCCCGTGACGAGCACCGTGCCCTTCTCGGGCGTGACGCCGTGCCGTTGGAGCGCTTCGACCGACATCGCGGCCGTGAACCCGGCGGTGCCGACCGCCGCCGCTTCCTTCGTCGTCAGCCCCGCGGGAAGGGCACAGACCCAGTCGGCCGGGACGCGGGCGAGTTCGGCGTAGCCGCCAAAGTGGCTCACGCCCAGGCTGTAGCCGATCACGACCACCTGCTGACCCTGTCCGAAGCGCGAATCTGACGAGTCGGTCACGATCCCCGCGAGGTCGATGCCTGGAACCATCGGGTAGTTTCGGACGACCCAGCTCTCCGGCATGCACGCCAGCCCGTCTTTGTAGTTCACGCCCGACCACTCCACGCGGATCGTGACCTCGCCGGGCATAAGGGCGGACTCCTCGAGGCTCGTCACCCTCGCGGAGAAGTCGTCGCCGGTCTTGTTGAGGACGAAGGCCTGGAAGGACATCTCGCACTCCTGTGGGTTGATACTCCCGACTTTCGCGGCCAAGTGCGTTGCTCGCAAGCGTCGCGGGACCGGGTGTAGTATCGCACCGGCCCTCAGGAGGGGCGTCAATATGGCCTACCTTCGCCCACCGGCCTTCCAGCGGAAGGTGTTCAACAGTCTCGCGATGCGATTCGGCATCGGCGGCTCGACAGCGTTCACGGTCGCGGGGCGCAAAAGCGGTAAGGCGCTCAGCATCCCAGTCATCCCCGTGGAGACGGGTGGCGGCCGGTACCTGGTCTCGACGCGGGGCGAAGCGGAGTGGGTGCGAAACCTCCGCGCCGCCGCGGGAAAGTGCGAGCTGACGCGCAAGGGCAAGACCGAAAAGCTCCAGGCCACGGAGGTCCCAACCGGGGAGCGGGGGCCCATCCTTGAGGCCTACCGGAAGGTGGCCGGGTCGGTGGTGAAGAGCTACTTCGCGAAGCTCCCCGACGCTGCTGACCATCCGACGTTCAAGATCGAGCCGCGCGCCTGATGCCTGCCGACACCGAGCCCTCCCGCTTCGCCACGCAGTTCACGACGGTCCGTGGCTTCCGCCAGGCGTACATCCGTGAAGGCGCCGGCGGCGTGCCGCTCCTGCTCGTCCACGGCTGGCCGGAGACGAAGCGCATCTGGTGGCGGAACATCGAAACGCTGGCCGCGGCGGGCTTCGAGGTGATCGTCCCGGACCTACGGGGATTCGGCGAGTCCGATGTCGCGCCCGATGGCTTCCACGACGTCGTCTCCCATTCGCGCGACCTCTACGCCCTCGTCCACGACCATCTTGGCCATGAACGCGTGGTGCTGTGTGGGGGCGACCTCGGCGGGCCGGTTATCCAGGATCTGTCGCTACGCTTCGCGGGGTTCGCCGAGCGGATGGTGCTTTTCAACTCGCCGCTGCCGTTCGACAAGGAGCGCATGGCGGGGATGAACAGCCGCGCTCCCCGAGAGGCGGCCGACTATTTTCTCCGCCAGGGCCAGGACGCGGACGAGCTGGCGGCAGAACTGGACACGCCGGAGAGGCGGCGGCGATACATTGCGACGTTTTACTCGTCGCGATTCTGGGCACACCCGGGCCACTTCAGCGCCGAAGCCGTGGAGTTCATGACCGAGCCGTTCGGCGACGGGGAAAAGCTGCGGGCGAGCTTCGGCGGTTATGAGAGCGCCTTCCAGAGCGCGCTCAGCGAGCCGACGATGGTGCAGTCGCTCAAGACGAATCCGACCCACACGCTCATCCTCTTCGGCCCGAGCGATCACGTTCTCTATCCCGAGTATGACCGCATGGCCGCGGTCGTCTTCCCGGATCACGTCGGTCCATTTATCCTCCGTGACTGCGGCCACTTCGTGCAGTGGGAGGCGGCAGAGGTGCTGAACAACGCGCTGAAGGCGTTCTGCCGGGATTTGTTGATGGCACGGCTGCGCTAGTTTCGGTGGGACATCACTCCGGCTCTGCCGCAAGTGCACGGTAGCGTGCCAGCGTGCCGGTCAAATCCTTGCCTCGCGCGTAACCTCGCTCTGCAATCAGGCCGACGGACGCTTCCGCGACGGCGATGTCCTCCGGCGAAGCTCGCCGGAGGAGCGAAAGGAGATCCTGGCCGTCCTGGGGGCGTGTGGGCCGCTCCGATAGGATCTTCATCGCGACGAGGTGTCCGATCGAGGCAACGCGCGACCTAACACCCGGTACGACCAGTGCCTCTGTCGCGGACGCCACGACTTCTGGCTCGATGCCGCAAGAGGCGAACAAGAAGTCCGCGAACACCCCCTCGCGTTCGGCGTGGGGAGGAAGAAGGCGCACCGTTGCGAGGCGGCCCGTCAGTTCCTGCTCCAGGCTTGCGACGTGTTGGTAGCCGCGGGCGAAGAGTGCCCGCACAAGATCCTCCGCGCCTGTGTCCCGCTCCACCGCGACGGCGAAATCTGCGTCGCGCGTGAATCTGGGCTCTGACCGGACCCCGACGGCTAGCCCGCCCACAAGTGCCCATCGCGCGCCGAGGGCGTCGAGATCGGATGCCACCCGGCCCAGCGCTTCTTTGAGGTCCATCAGCCGCGCGTAAAGCGGTCGGATGGCACGCCGTCGCCATCGCCGAACTCCGCTCCCGGGCGAGTGTGGAGCCAGGTTACGAGCCGCCGCTCGATCTCCTGCTCGGAGTCATGCGGGCGCCGTCGCACCAGGTTCTGCCTCATCATGGCGACCCCGAACTCGTGGAGTTCCAGCACGAGAGCTGCGGTTCGCGGTACCGTAGTCGCAGTTGCCACCACGCCATCTTACCCGATCGCCTGGCCCGCGTCGCGACGCCAGATGCCGACGCCGCATAGGCTGCGAATCGAACGACCACCGGAGGGTCCGGCGGCTGCGGTGGCCAAGAGCAGGCGGCATCCAGTGGCATCCCGCGGACGACCGGGCGAGGACACCGACCGGAAGACAGCTCGAACCACCGCTCCCCACCTGCGCTATCGCGTATGAGCGGCTCTCTCTTCGGCGCGGACTGACCTGCTCCCTCACTTCGCCTCGGGCGCGCCTCGTTCTCGCCGTTCACGCAGGTTGCGTTCGCTATCTGTCTCTTTGCGCGGGTGAGCGGCCTGGCGGGCGCGTTTCACCGAAGCCTTCGTCTCGGGGCGCGGCTCCTGAGGCGCGGACTCCCGCTCGATCCGCGACGAGATCGCTGCGGCTGCGCGAGCGGCCGCTGCAAACGGCGCTGGCTCTTCGATCGCCTCGGGCGCCGGATCGAGCGCTGTCGAGCGCGCGGAACGCCTCGGGCGGCCCGGTGCGGCGGGGCGCCGCTCCCTCTCAGTCGCGGTACTGACGGGTGCAGCGGCCGCGGATGGTGGCAACGTGCCCGCGGCTTCGAGCACCGGCCGAAGGTACTGGCCGGTGAAGCTGGCCGCGAACAGAGCGACCTCTTCCGGAGTCCCCGTCGTGACCACGTCGCCGCCGCGGTCGCCGCCGTAGGGGCCGAGGTCGATGATGTAGTCGGCGGTCTTGATCACGTCCAGGTGGTGTTCGATCACGAGCACGGTGTTGCCCGCGTCCGCCAGGCGGTGGAGGACATGGAGCAGATGGGCCACATCCTGGAAGCTCAGGCCCGTCGTGGGCTCGTCCAGCACGTAGAGCGTCTTCCCGGTGGAGCGCCGGGAGAGTTCGCTGGCGAGCTTGATGCGCTGCGCCTCGCCGCCAGAGAGCGTGGTCGCGGGCTGGCCAAGGTGGATGTATCCGAGGCCCGTCGCTTCCAGCGTCTCCATGATCCGTTTGACTCGCGGGAAGTGCTCGAAGAACTCGTGCGCTTCGCTCACAGTCATGTCGAGCACTTCGGCGATGCTCTTACCGCGAAAGAGGATCTCGAGCGCCTCGCGGTTGTAGCGCTTGCCATGGCAGACCTCGCAGGGGACGGTCACGTCGGGAAGGAACTGCATCTCGACGATCTTGTAGCCGTCGCCCGAACACTCTTCGCAGCGGCCGCCCTTGACGTTGAAGCTGAAGCGCCCGGCCTTGTAGCCGCGCGCCCGCGACTCCGGCACGGCGGCGAAGAGGTCGCGGACCATGCCGAAGGCCCCCGTATAGGTCGCGGGGTTGGACCGTGGCGTGCGGCCGATGGGAGACTGGTCGATGTCGACGACCTTGTCGAGAAACTCGATCCCTTCGACCACGTCGTGGGCCCCGGCGCGGGCGCGCGCGCCGTGCAGCACCTGCGTGACGCGGGGCACGAGGATGTCGGTGATCAGCGACGACTTGCCCGAGCCGGACACGCCCGTGATCGCCACGAACTTACCGAGGGGGATCTCGACGTCAATGTTGCGCAGGTTGTTTTCGCGCGCGCCGCGGATCATGAGGTGTTTGCCGTTGCCCTTGCGGTGCTCGGTCGGGGTGGGGATTTCGCGCCGCCCGGCGAGGTAGGCGCCGGTGATGCTCTCGGGCGCGGCCTTGATGTCCTCCATGCCTCCCTCGGCGATTAGGCGGCCACCGTGGATGCCCGCGCCCGGCCCCATGTCGATGATCCAGTCGGCAGCGCGCATCATCGCCTCGTCGTGCTCGACGATGAGGACGGTGTTGCCGAGGTCACGCAGCCGCTCCAGCGTGCGGATGAGGCGGTCGCCGTCGATCGGGTGAAGGCCGATGCTGGGCTCGTCGCAGATGTAAAGCACGCCCATGAGGGCGGAACCAATCTGGGTCGCGAGGCGGATGCGCTGCGATTCGCCGCCGGAAAGCGTGCCGGAGACGCGGTCGAGGGTGAGGTACTCCAGCCCGACGTCCATCAGGAATTCGAGTCGCCCGCGGATCTCCTTCAGGATCTGATGCGCGATCGTCTGTTCGCGTGTGGTGAGCGGCGTGTTTGGCGCCGCCAGCCCGTCGGCCCAGCCGCGCGCTGCCGCGATACTCAGACCGGTGACTTCGGCAACGGACTTGCCGTCGATGAGCACGCCGAGCGCTTCGGGCCGGAGCCGGCGGCCGTTGCAGGCGCTGCACGGGATCTCGGCCATGTACTTTTCGATTTCGCCGCGCACCCAGTCGGAATCGGTCTCCTTGTAGCGCCGTTCGAGATTGGTCACGACCCCTTCGAACTTCGAGTCGTAAACCTGCGTGCGCCCGTACTGGTTGGTGAAGCGCAGGGGCAACACGGTCGTCCCGGTGCCGTAGAGGAGCGCGTCGACTTGCGGCTCGGTGAGGTCGCGGATCGGCGTGTCGGCGTCGAAGCCCATGTGTTCGGCGCAGCCTTCGAGCATGCGCATGTACCAGCCGGCCACGCTCACCGTCTTCGACCAGGGGTCGAGGGCGCCGTCGTGCACCGACTTTGTGCGGTCCGGGATGACGAGCGTGGGGTCGACGCGCATCTCGCGGCCGAGGCCCGTGCACTTCGGACAGGCCCCGTGGGGACTGTTGAAGCTGAACGTCCGCGGTTCGATCTCTCCGATCGAGCTGCCGTCGTAGGGACAGGAGAAGTGCTCGGAGAAGAGCCGTTCGCCCGCTTCACCCGCGGCGCCTTCGCTCGCCCCGCCCGCTGGCGCGACGATGAGGACACCAGACCCGACCTTGAGCGCCGTCTCGACGGAGTCGGCGATGCGGCTGCTCGCGGTGTCGTCAGAGCCGCGCTCGGGGACGATCAGGCGGTCGACGACGATATCGATGTCGTGACGCTTCTTCTTGTCGAGGACGATCGTGTCGTCGAGGTCGCGCACGTCGCCGTTCAGGCGGACGCGGACGAAGCCGGCGCGCCGCGCCTCGTCCAGGATGCCCTGGTGCTCGCCCTTCTTCGCGCGCGTCACAGGCGCGAGCAACAGGAGCCGCGAACCCGCAGGGTAGGCGAGAGTGGCGTCGACGATCTGTTGGACCGTCTGCTTCTGGATCGGTCTGCCGCACCTGGGACAATGGGGCGTCCCGACGCGCGCCCAGAGGAGGCGCATGTAGTCGTAGATCTCCGTGACGGTGCCCACCGTAGATCGCGGGTTGTTCGACGTGCCCTTCTGGTCGATCGAAATCGCGGGCGAGAGGCCTTCGATGTAGTCGACATCGGGCTTCTCCATCAGCCCGAGGAACTGGCGCGCGTAGGCGGAGAGCGATTCGACGTAGCGGCGCTGGCCCTCGGCGTAAATCGTGTCGAAGGCGAGCGAGGACTTTCCCGAGCCCGAGAGGCCGGTGATCACGACCAGCCGATCGCGCGGGATGCG
>JAYUAG010000344.1:0-1610 GCA_043741475.1 Thermoflexaceae bacterium
CACGCCCGGTGGAAGATAGATCAGGTTCTGTTGTGGTTGGGCCATGTACAGATTGTAGCGTGGACGCACCGCGTCCGCTTTAACTCCGCCACCCCGTTACCCGTTACTCCGCCACCCCGTCCCTCTGGTACTCTGAAGTGACTTCCGGAGGCCGAACATGTCCCAACGCACCGCCGCCCAGCCCACGCTCTTCTCCGCGGAGGCGCTCGCCACCCTGTCGCGCGCCGTCCACGCCTGGGAAGAGGGGCCGCTCGCGAAGTCGCTCCAGCGCCAGCCCGAGCGCAACGAAGCCTTCGCCACCAGCAGCCAGCCCGTGCAGCGCCTTTACACTCCGCTCGATATCGCTGACCTCGACTACGAACGCGATCTCGGCTTCCCTGGCGAATACCCCTTCACGCGCGGCGTCCAGCCCACGATGTACCGCGGCCGCTACTGGACGATGCGCCAGTACGCTGGCTTCGGCACCGCCGAGGAATCGAACCAGAAATTCCGCTACCTCCTCAGCCAGGGCCAGACCGGCCTCTCCGTCGCCTTCGACCTCCCTTCGCAGCTTGGCTACGACAGCGACGACCCCATGGCGATCGCCGAAGTCGGCCAGGTCGGCGTCGCCATCGATTCCCTCTACGACATGGAGACACTGTTCGAGAACATCCCCCTCGACAAAGTCTCGACGAGCATGACGATCAACGCGCCCGCCGCCGTCATGCTCGCGATGTACATCGTCGCCGCCGAGAAGCAGGGTGTTTCCGCGGACAAGCTCAACGGCACGGTCCAGAACGACGTGCTCAAGGAGTATGTCGCGCGGGGCACCTACATCTATCCCCCCGGCCCGAGCGTCCGCCTCGCCGCCGACATCATGGTCTATTGCGCGAAAAACGTGCCCCAGTGGAACACGATCAGCGTGAGCGGATACCACATCCGCGATGCGGGCAGCACGGCCGCCCAGGAGATCGGCTTCAGCTTCGCCAACGCCTGTGCCTATATGGACGCGGCCCTTGAACGCGGCCTCGCGATCGACGAATTCGCCCCCCGCATCAGCTGGATCTTCAACACCCACAACAACTTCTTCGAAGAGATCGCCAAGTACCGCACGATCCGGCGCCTCTGGGCGCGCCTGCTCAAGGAGAAGTACGGCGCGAAAGATGCGCGCTCGATGATGCTGCGCACGCACACACAGACCGGCGGCAGCACGCTCATGGCGCAGCAGCCGGAGAACAACATCGTGCGCGCCGCAATCCAGAACCTCGCGGCCGTGATCGGTGGCGTCCAGAGCGTCGCCCTGAGCTGCTTCGACGAAGCCCTCGCCCTCCCCACGGACGACGCCCAGCGCATCGCCCTCCGCACCCAGCAGATCATCGCCCACGAGACCGGCGTCACCGACACCATCGACCCCATGGCCGGCAGCTACTTCGTCGAATACCTCACGAACCAGCTCGAAGAGCAGGCGCGCGGCTACATGAAGCAGGTCGAAGACGCGGGGGGCTCGGTCGCCGCAATCGAGAAGGGCTGGATGCAAGCCCAGATCGCCGAAGCCAGCTGGAGCTACCAGCAAGATGTCGATGAAAAGCGCGAGATCGTCGTCGGCGTGAACGACTACACCGAGGGCGACT
>JAYUAG010000345.1:0-1609 GCA_043741475.1 Thermoflexaceae bacterium
AGCTCGTTGAACAGGCGGGCGTTTTCGATGGCGATGACGGCCTGGTCGGCGAACGCCTTGAGCAAGTCCACCTGTTTTGGGCTGAACGCCCGCACTTCGCGCCGGATCAGGGTAATGGTCCCCAGAGCCTCGTCCGCCCGCATCAATGGCGCGGCAAGCACCGTCCGATGGGGGAACACCGCGCGAACCTGCTCGCCGCCGGTGAAGGGGGTCGCTTGCACATCATCCACAGATATGACGCGTCGCTCCCGCAGGGCTCTTCCAGAGACCGTTGAATCGTCGTTCGGCACTGACAGGTCGCGGGGGGCATCGCCGAACACGGCGGCGGGCCGGAGGACATCCCCATCCCGCAGGTAGATGCCGCCGTCCTCTGCTTCGCAGAGCCTCACCGCACTCCGAGCCACAGCATCGAGGACCGGCTGAGCGTCGGTCGGCGACGAACTGATGATGCTGAGCACTTCGGCCATGGCCGTTTGAGTATCCAGCGCCTCGCTAACCTCGCGGTTGCGCTCCTCCAGCTCGTTGAACAGCCGCGCGTTCTCGATGGCGATGACCGCCTGGTCGGCGAAGGTCTGGAGGAGTTGCTTCTCAGCGTTGCTAAAGCGGTACTCGCCCCGCCGCCTGACGTCGATCGTGCCCAGCGGCACGTCACCGCTGAACATCGGAATCGTCGCCTCGGAAAACGCTCCGAAGCGCTCCACATGCGCGCGGACTTCCTCCGGCGCACTCTCGAAGAGAGGATCGCCGGGCGCGATGGAATGGTAAATCGCCTGGCGATGGCGCAACGCCAGGATGCCCGCGATACGCGCATCCGTATCCAGCTCATAATCCCATTGCGCCTCTGCCTCGGGCGCATCGGCGGGAATCGTGATGGGGTACGTGAGGCGCCCTTCGAAGACCCTGCCGATGAACGTGAGGTCCCCGCGGAGAAGGGTATGCGCCTGTTCGGCCAGCTCATGGAGCACGGCATCCACGTCGAACGCTGATCGACTGATCGTTTGGAGGACGCCAGCCACGGCAGTCTGCTGCTCCAACGCCTCGGAGACCTCGCGGTTGCGCTCCTCCAGCTCGTTGAACAGCCGCGCGTTCTCGATGGCGATAACCGCCTGGTCTACAAACGTCTCGACGAGGGCGACTTGTTGCGGTGTGAAGGGCTCGACTCGCTGCCGCGTCATTACGAAAGCCCCGATCGCGGTGTCGCCACGCGTGAGCGGCACGGCCAGAGTCGTCCGGTGGCCGATCGCCGCCTGCGCCTCGCGGGCGTCGGGATACTCGGTCTCGATCTCGGCGAGCAGGTCCGCAACATGGACGGTCCGGCGTTCGCTGACGGCCCGTCCAGTTACGCTGCGCCGGCCCGCCACCGCCTCAATACCCGTGAAGTCGCCCGTCAGAGGCCGAATAGTTTCGCCTTCGACCACGTTGAAGGCGGCACCGTCTGCATCGCAGAGAATTCGTGCGCTCTCGACGATTCGGTCGAGGACCGGCTGCGCGTCCGTGGCTGAACTCGCAATAATCTTCAGGACCTCAGCCATCGCCGTCTGTACCTCCAGCGCCTCACTCACCTCGCGGTTGCGCTCCTCCAGCTCGTTGAACAGCCGCGCGTTCTCGA
>JAYUAG010000346.1:0-4059 GCA_043741475.1 Thermoflexaceae bacterium
TATGAACCTCCAGCGCTGGGCGGCCTTGAGATTCGCGCCCACACCACTCTGCGGCAGAGGGAAAAAACAAGTCAACCTTAGTGCGCCTGGCTAGACCCAGCGCAAAGAACGAGGCTCCCGATACCCGGGAGCCTCGTAGGATGGTGGTTCGGGCGCTGGGACTAGTAGTCTTCGGGCGGGGGTGGCGCCGCGGCTGGCGGCTGAGGAATCTCCGCCACGAGCGTTTCCGTCGTCAATACGAGCGCGCTGATGCTGACGGCGTTCTCGAGCGCCGAACGGCTGACCTTCACCGGGTCCACGATGCCGAGGTCGAACATGTTGCCCCAGCGGTCCATCTCCGCGTCCCAGCCGTGAGAGACATCTTTGAGCAGCCGGACGCGGTTCACGACGACCGCGCCTTCCAGGCCGGCGTTCTCCGCGATTATCCGCGTCGGCTCCTCGAGCGCCTCGATGAGCAGGTTCATACCCATCGTTTCGTCGTCGTTCTTGCTCTTGGCCGCGAGGTCGCGCACAGCCTTCTGGGCGCGGATGAAGGCGACCCCGCCACCGGGGACGACGCCTTCGTCGACGGCCGCGCGGGTTGCGCTGAGCGCATCCTCGACGCGGGCCTTCTTCTCTTTGAGCTCGACTTCGGTCGCGGCGCCGACCTTGATCACGGCCACGCCGCCGGCGAGCTTGGCGAGGCGTTCCTGGAGCTTCTCGCGGTCAAAGTCGCTGGTGGCGTCGTCGATCTGGGCCTTGATCTGCTTGATCCTAGCCTGGATCGCCTCGTCTGTGCCGTGGCCTTCGATGATCGTGGTGTCGTCCTTGCCGGAGACGATGCGGCGGGCGCGACCGAGATCGGCGATCGTCGCGTTTTCGATCTTCAGGCCAATGTCCTCGGTGATGAGCGTGCCGCCCGTGAGCATGGCGATGTCTTCGAGCATCGCCTTGCGGCGGTCACCGAAGCTCGGCGCCTTGCAGCAGAGGATGTTGAGCGTGCCACGGAGCTTGTTCACGACGAGTGTCGCGAGCGCCTCGCCCTCAACGTCGTCGGCGATGATGACCACGTCTTTGGTCACCTGCAGCACCTTTTCGAGGAGCGGCAGCACTTCGTTCACGGCCGTCAGCTTCTTGTCCGTGATGATGATGTAGGGGTTTTCGATGACCGCTTCCATGCGGTCGGTGTTGGTGACGAAGTAGGGGCTGGCGTAGCCGCGGTCGAGCTGGAGGCCATCAACGAATTCCGTCTCGTATTTGATCCCGCGAGACTCTTCGACGGTGATGACGCCGTCCTTGCCAACCTTCTCCATCACGTCCGCGATCATGTCGCCGATCTCCTTGTCGTTGCCGGAGATCGAGGCGACGTGGGAGATCTGCTCTTTCGTCAGCACGGGGCGGGCCTGGGCGCGAAGGTCGGCTACTGCAGCGGCCAGACCCTTCTCGAGGCCGCGCTTCACCGACATCGGGTTCGCGCCGCTGGTCACGACCTTCATGCCGCCGCGCACGAGCGCCTGGGCGAACACGGTCGCCGTCGTCGTGCCGTCGCCGGCCACGTCGTTGGTCCGCGTCGCGACCTGCTTGGCGAGCTGCGCGCCCATGTTTTCGAACGGGTCCTCAAGCTCGATTTCGCGAGCGACGGTGACGCCGTCCTTCGTGATCGTCGGCGCGCCGTACTTCTTATCGATGACGACGTTGCGGCCGCGAGGGCCGAGGGTCACCTTCACCGCATCGGCGAGGGCATCGACGCCGTTCTTCAGGCGCTTGCGTGCCGCCTCGTCGAACAACAGTTGCTTCGCAACCATAGAGAGTTCCTTTCAGGGTTGAACCACGAAGGCACAAAGTTCACACAAAGGCGCGGAATCGATCTTTGTGTCTTCGTGGGATCTTCGTGTCTTGTGGTTCCCGTTTGTTAGACGACGAGTTTGGCGAGGATGTCCTTGTCGTTGAGGACGATGTACTCATCCCCATCGAGCTTGATCTCCGTGCCGGTGTACTTCGCGTAGAGGATGCGGTCGCCGACGGAAACATCGATGGGGACGCGCTTGCCGTTGTCATCGAGGCGGCCGGGGCCGACGGCGACGACTTCGCCCTGCTGGGGCTTCTCTTTGACGGTATCGGGAATCACGAGGCCGCTCGCCGTCATCTCATCCTGCTTCAGCGGGGTGATGACGATGCGGTCGGCAAGTGGTACGAGTTTGGTCTTCGCCTTTGCGGCGGGTTTAACAGCGGTGGCGATTTTAGCAGCCATGAGTCAAGTCCTCCTGAGGAGCTTTCGAGTTGAATGCATCGCGGATATTAGCACTCTCTTCAGTAGAGTGCTAGCCCGGACCGAATCAAGGAGTCGCGGCCGTCCCTGGCCGCGGGAGTTCGTTCACGGCTGGGGGCGCGCTCGCGTCGCCTCCGATCCTGCTCACGACCAGTGCCCCACAGTGGGGCACGGCAACCGCGTGCGCATCTCCCAAGGAGTCGCGGCCGTCCCTGGCCGCGGGAGTCCGTTCACGGCTGGGGGCGCGCTCGCGTCGCCTCCCATCCCTGCTCGCTGCCCGTGCCCACAGCGGGGCACGGCTACCGGGTGTACGCGACCGCAAGGAGTCGCGGCCGTCCCTGGCCGCCGGAGTTCGTTCACGGCTGGGGGCGCGCTCGCGTCGCCTCCGATCCTGCTCACGACCAGTGCCCACAGCCGGGCACGGCTACCGGGTGTACGCGACCTCAAGGAGTCGCGGCCGTCTCTGGCCGCGGGAGTCCGCTCGGACTTCGAGGCGAGGTCGCGTCGCCTCCCATCCCTGCTCACGGCCCGTGCCCACAGCGGGGCACGGCTACCGGGTTGTACGCGACCGCAAGGAGTCGCGGCCGTCTCTGGCCGCGGGAGTCCGCCCGGACTTCGAGGCGAGGTCGCGTCGCGTGCGATCCTTCTCACTGCCCGTGCCCACAGCGGGGCACGGCTACCGGGGCCATCGCGCCGGTCGGCCAACGCCCAATCGGCAACGGCCAATCGCCAACGGCCCGCTACAGACGGGCTGCCCGGAAGGCTGCGTCCAGGTCAATCGTGACGCCGGGGAGAGACGCCACTCGCACGCGCCCACGTGGCGGCCGCGACTCGCGATAGCTGCCATCAGGACTCCGCGAATAGATCATGACTCCGCGCGTGCGGGGATCAACCAGCCAGATCTCCATGTCCCCTCGCGCCTTGTAGCCCGGGAGCTTCGAGGCTGCGTCGTATTCTCCGGTTGAGGGTGACAGCACCTCAATCACCAGCGGCATAGGCTCTGCGTAGGCTTCAACATCCGTGTCGTCCCAGCGCGCTTCCTGTGCGGCAACGGGAATCACGACGGCATCCGGGACGTAGTGGTCGCCGGAGGGAAGCCGCAGCCGGGCCGCGTTGACGCTCACGGCGTAGGCGTCCGGCGATAGCTGCGCGCGCAGCTGGTAGCCCAGGGTGCTCTGGACCGTGTTGTGCCGAAGCGTCATCCCCGGTTTCCTCCTCAGCCGCCCACAGACCAGCTCCCAGCCATCCTCGAAGCCTTCTTCGGCGAGTTTGCGATAGGTAGCTTCGCTGACGGGCATACCAACTCCTCGATTGGGCTATTGTACGCGACCTCAAGGGTTCGCGGCCGTCTCTGGCCGCCGGAGTTCGTTCACGGCTGGAGGCGAGCTCGCGTCGCCTCCGATCCTGCTCGCCACCAGTGCCCACAGTGGGGCACGGCTACCGGGTGCGCATGTCCCAAGGGGTCGCGGCCGTCTCTGGCCGCCCGGAGTTCGTTCACGGCTGGGGGCGAGGTCGCGTCGCCTCCGATCCTGCTCGCCACGAGTGCCCACAGCGGTGCACGGCTACGGGTGTACGCAAGGGTTCGCGGCCGTCTCTGGCCGCTGGAGTTCGTTCACGGCTGGAGGCGAGCTCGCGTCGCCTCCGATCCTGCTCGCCACCAGTGCCCACGGTGGGGCACGGCTACCGGGGCCATCGCGCGGGCCGGCCAACGGCCAACGGCCAATGGCCAGCTACCTACACGTCCAGGTTCTTCACCTGGCTGGCGTGCGCCTGGATAAACCGGCGACGCGGCGCGACATCGTCCCCCATCA
>JAYUAG010000347.1:0-1606 GCA_043741475.1 Thermoflexaceae bacterium
AGACCAGGTGGTTGCCCTGCACCACGTTGAAGATCTCCCCGGCCACGAGCTCCGCCGGCGCTTCGAGGCAGGCGATATGGGTGGTTGCGATCTCTTCGACGCTCACCAACGGCCTCCAGACGCGCCCGCCCCCGTGGAGCACCAGCCGTTTGCGGACGAGCGCCTCTTTCACGAACGTGTTCACGACAAGGTCAAACCGCATCCGCGGGCTCCGGCCGAAGACCGTCGCCTGGCGGAGGATGACCGGCTCGAGCCCACCGCCAGCGCGCAGGAGCACCTTCTCCGAGAACCGCTTGGAGGTCGCATACGCGCCCCGTGGGTTCACGGGTGTGGACTCGTCCAGGAGGCCGTCGCCTTCGGCGCCGTCGTAAAGCGAACAGCTGCTGCCGAGGATGAATCGCTTCGTCCCAGCAGCACGGCAGAGATCGACGAGCGCCGTGGTAGCGGTCGCGTTCATCTCCCAGTTCGCTGTGGGGCTGTACTCCGAAGTAGGGTCGTTGGAAAAGCCAGCAAGATGGTCGATCGCGTCAATGCCATCAAAGACCGCTTCTGGCATCCGTCGAACGTCCGCATTAATGAGTTCGACGCCGGGCTCGTTGGCGTACTGTGGCAGTCCCCAGAACATGCGGTCGACGACTCGCACTCTGTGGCCGCGTTCAAGCAGTTTGGGAACGAGGATACTGCCGAGGTAGCCGGCCCCACCCGTTACCAGTACGTGCATCCCGCCCCTCCGCGAAGACGTTTGACTCCGCGCCCCGATAGCCATTCTACCTGCAACATCGGGCAAGGCGATACACCCAGACAGGCCTCAGGAGTAGGAATCGTTGCAAAAGAGGAGGAATTTGCGCTGCGCTGCAGCCAAATCTCACCCGGAGATGTGACCCTTCTCGCGCAGATACCGATCGAGCCCGGCGCTCCAATGCGGCAGCGCGGGTGCATGCTCGGAGCCAAGGACGCTGTACATCGGCCGCACAATCGGTGCGCCGAACTCGGCCGTCGTTACCGGATGGAATTCCGGCGCGAGCCCACACCGGGCGAAGATAGCGGCCGCGAACTCCGCCCAGCTGCAGCCCTCGCCCGCCGCCAGGTGAAACGTACCACCACTGCCTTCACGCACGATTCCAAACAACGCCTCGGCGATGTCCGCGGTGTTCGTCGGGGCCGTCACCTGGTCGCTCACGACACGAATAGGCCCGCCCGCGGCGGCGAGGCGCAGCATCGTCTCTATGAAGTTGCCGCCCTTGCCGGAGGCGCCCGCAAGGCCGAAAAGCCCTGACACTCTCACGACCGCGACCCGTGGGTTCGCCTGCCGCACAAGGTCCTCGGTCACGATCTTGGCCGCGCCATACACGTTCACGGCGCGTCGAGGGTCGTCTTCCAGGTAGGGGTTGCGCTTCTCGCCATCGAAAACGTAGTCCGTGCTGAGCTGGTAGACCGCGGCGCCAACGGACGCCGCCGCACGGGCGACGTTCCAGCCGCCCACGGCGTTCACGCGCAGCGCCTCCGCTGGGTCCGCTTCACAGCCCGCCATGTTGTGAAACGCGGCCGTGTTGACCACCGCGTCCGGCCGGCGCCGCACCATGAGCGCTTCGACGGCAGCGGCGTC
>JAYUAG010000348.1:0-9398 GCA_043741475.1 Thermoflexaceae bacterium
CCGAGGTCAGGCGGGCGAGTCACGATCGCAACCCCCGGAAGAATGCGCGCACGTCGCCGAGCAACTCGTGTGGCCGTTCGAGTGCGGCGAAGTGGCCGCCCCGGTCGAACTCCGTCCAGCGCTGGATGTTGTAGCGACCCTCGCACCAGCTGCGCGGCGCGCGGTAGATCTCCCTGGGGAAGATGGCGACGCCGACGGGCGGCTCTACCTTGCCCCCAAATGAGGCCGCGTCATGGCGCGACTCGTAGTACATGCGCGAGGCGCCGGCAGAGCTATTGGGCGCCCAATAGAACATGATGTTGGTGATGAGCTGGTCCTTCGTATACACGCTCTCGATGTCGCCGTTGCAGTCGCTCCAGGTGCGGAATTTTTCCACGATCCAGGCGGCCATGCCGGCGGGTGAGTCGGCCTGCGCCATCGCCAGCGACATCGGCTTCGTGCCGTGCGTGAGGCTGTAGCCCGTCTCTTCCGCCTGGAATTTGTTCCGCGCCTCGATCGCGGCCTTGCCTTCGGGCGTCTCGTCGCCACCGGGGGGAGGGGCGCCGATGATGAAGTTCACGTGGCAGCCAGCGATGTGTTCGGGGTGGGCGGCGCCCATCCGTGCCGTGATGATGCCACCCCAGTCGCCGCCCTGGGTGCCGTAACGGTCGTAGCCAAGCTCCTTCACCATGAGCTGGTCGAAGGCGGCCGCCGTGCGGCTCGGGCCCCAGCCGCGCTCCTTCGTTCGACCACCAAAGCCGTAGCCGGGAAGCGCCGGGACCACAACATCGAACGAATCCGCGGGGTCGCCGCCGTGGGCGGCCGGGTCGGTCAGCGGGCCGATGAGGTGGTGGAACTCGTAGATCGAGCCGGGCCAGCCGTGCACGAGGATGAGGGGGAACGGCTTCGGCCCTTTGCCCCTCACGTGCCAGAAGTGGAAGTCAACACCATCGACCTCGCAGAGGAAGCCGGGATACTTGTTCAGCTCCGCCTCCTGCTTGCGCCAGTCATAGTGGGCGCGCCAGTAGTCGCAAAACTCGCGCATGTAGCCCACATCGGCGCCGTAGTCCCAGCCCGTCCCGGGTAGGGCGTCGGGCCAGCGCGTGCGGGCGAGGCGGTCTTTGAGGTCGGTGAGGTCAGAGTCGGGGACATGGATCGCGAACGGTCGTACAGGCATAGCGGTGATTCTAGCGTTTTGTGAGGCGCTCGACTAAGGTTAGAAGTCCGGGCCGAGGTAGCTCAGTTGGTAGAGCACGCGACTGAAAATCGCGGTGTCCCCAGTTCAAGTCTGGGCCTCGGCACCAAAATTTTGGCCGTCGGCTATCGGGCGTTGGCCATTGGCGCCGGACGCTACGACGGAGTTGTCACTCCGTGGAGGGTCGTCACGATGCCGGACATGAAGCTCCCCGAATGGCTCGTTGAACAGGCCCCGGACGCCGTGATATTCGCCGGGACGGACGGCGTCATCCAGGTCTGGAACGCGGCCGCGGCGGTGATGTTCGGCCACGCGCCCGAAGACGCAATCGGCAAGAATTTGGACATCATCATCCCCGAACAGTTCCGCGAGGCGCACTGGACAGGGTACGACCGTGCCCTCGGCGACGGTGAGACGAAGTACCGCGGCCGGTCGCTTCCTACGCGAGCGGTGAAGGCGAGTGGGGAGACGTTCTACGTGGAGCTGAGCTTCGCCGTCGTGCATGACATAAGCGGCGCGGTCATCGGTGCACTCGCGCACGCCCGCGACATCACCGAGCGCTTCGAACAGGATCGCGCGAACCGCCGGCGGCTGCGGGAGCTCGGTCAGGAACTCGAATCCGTGCGGCAATCCGGCCAGCCGTCCCAGGGTTGACGGCCCGGTGAGCGCCAGCTTGAACTGGCGGCGGCGGGCCTTCATCTGGGAGAGGCATCCTCCCCGCTGCTCCCGTTCACCTTCGTGCCGCCGCTGTTTGCCATCCTGATATAGGCCAGGCAGACCTGCGCCGCTCGCTTCACGCGGTGACCGGCTCGGCCCTACGGGTCGCGATCTGCCAGGTGTTGCCCCAGGCGTCCCGTACCATCGCCCGGAGGTCGCCATAGGGCGTGTCCAGCGGCGCTTCGAGCGCGATCGCCGCCGCGGCATCGCGCGTTCATAGGTCGCATCCGTATCGTCGACGTAGACGTAGAGGAAGGCCGCCATCGCTTCCCGCTGGTCGTCGCCGCTGATCATGACGACGGAATCGCCGATCCACATCTCCGCGGGACGCCCGCGCTGCAACGCGCCGGCCGCGTCGAAGACCGTCTGAAGGAAGGCGACGAGGCCTTCGGTATCATGCGTGAAGATTCGCGGAGTGAGCGTGTGCCAGCCCTCCGGCCGTGCTGTCGCCATTGCGTTCCACTCCTGGGGCGGATTGGTCTGGAACGATGACACGAATACCCGCGCTCGGCAACGAACGCGCCGCGCCTGACCGCGGCGTCCGCAGCGCGATACACTGGCGGTGCGCCGGGGTGGCGGAATGGCATACGCAGCTGACTTAAAACCAGCGGCCGCAAGGCTTGAGGGTTCGAATCCCTCCCCCGGCACCACCCGCCCAGCGGCCAGGCCGCGCCCGGACGGCGCTCCCGCTCGCACGACAGATTTCTATCGGCCTTGAGTATCGCACCACGGCCCCCGTATCGTTCGCCCACGAGCGGCGGGAGGTGCGGCGATGACGAGCCCCTACGTGGACTGGCGCGACGAGTACGAGCGGCGGCTCTGTACGGCCGACCAGGCGATGGAATCGATACGCGAGGGTGACCTCGTGAGCATCGGGATTTTGGCGCCGGGCCTGCTAACGAACGCCTTCATGAAGCGGGCGAAGCAGCTCGGACGCGTCGATTTCCGCAGCCTCGCCCCCAATCAGCCTGACCTCTTTGGTCCTGATGGCCCGTCCGGCGAGAAAGAGATAGAACTCTTCATCGGCGACACGATGCGCTGGGCGCATGACGCGCACACCGCCACATACCTGCCGAACACGTTCATGCTGGGGATGAAGGCGCACGACAACGCGCGGCCGGAGGCGCGCATGCCGGATGTGTTCTTCACGCCCTGCAGCCCCCCAAGTGCCGCTGGCTACGTCCAATTCGGGCCGCATATGTGGCAGCGTAAGGCTTACACGCGACGCTGTAAGACGGTGATCGCGGCCATCGACCCGAACATGACCACCGTCTACGGCGATGTCTGGGTGCACGTCTCCGAGCTCACGCACATCATCGAGGGCGCGATCAAGGCCGTCGATCCGGTCGCTGTGCGCGAGCGCATCCAGACGCTCGCGCCTGAAGTGAATCGCGCCGAACTGCTGGAGCTGCTGTCCAGGGCGAGCATCGACCAGGTCGGGCTCGTGCAGGATGCCTTCCACCTGATGGCGCCGGGCATCCTTCGCCAGGCCTTCGGCATCATCGAGGTCGACCCCGCGAGCCAGTGCATCGCCGGCCACCTGCGCGAAATCATCATCGACGGCTCGACGATCCAGGTCGGCGTCGGGCAGCCGAGCGCGTTGATGTTCCTCGCGGGCGCCTTCGACGACGCGAAGGACCTCGGGCTGCACACCGAACTTGGGTCGCCCGGGCTGGCGAAGCTGTGGCGGCGCGGTATCCTCAACAACTCGCGCAAGACGATCTTCAAGGGTCGAAACGTGGCGGTTGCCTGGTCCGGGTGCGATGGCGAAGACCTGAAAATCATCGCCGATAACCCTTTGTTCGAACTCTACGACCCGGACTACCTGCTGAACCCACTACTGATGGCCCAGAACCGCCAGATGACCTCGATCAACAGCGCCATTGCGGTCGACCTGCTGGGCCAGATCGCGAGCGAGGACCGCTTCGGCGGGCACATGGTGAACGGCACCGGCGGCCAGCCGGACACCCACATCTCCGCCGCGCTCTGCAAGGACGGACGCGCGATCACGGTCATGCGCTCGACAGCGGTGGAGGGCTCGATCACGAAGGTGGTGGCAAAACACGAGGCGGGGACGCTCGTCACCATCCCGCGCTACCTCGCGGACACGATCATCACGGAACACGGCGTCGCCCGCCTGCTCGATAAGAACCATCGCCAGCGCGCCGAGGAGATGATCGCGATCGCCCACCCTGACTTCCGCGCCGAGCTGCGCGAACAGGCGCGGGAGCTGGTAGGCGTACTGGAGTTTGGGGTGCGGCCGTCGGCGTAGGCGGAAGTTGAGAAGCTGAACAGGACTGAGGACCGCCCGGGATCGCTGAAGTGTTACTTCGGATTGCCATCCGGGCCGATTGGCAACGTGCCCTTAATCCCGTCGAGCGTTCGTCTTTTCCTTGGCCAGTCTGCCGCCTTCGTCCCTAGCATCCCACCCTGCTACCCTCCGGTGACCCCAAAACTCACTCACCCAAGAGGAGTCCCCATGGCCCGCAAGAAGGTCACGATTGTCGGCGCCGGCGCTACTGGTGGCGCCATGGCCGAGCGCCTCATCGAACGCGACATCTGCGATGTCGTCCTCCAGGACGACCCCCAGTTCGCCGGCACGATGCACCACGGCAAGGCCCTCGATGAGAGCGAAGCCGCCGCCTGGCGTGGCTTCAGCTCCCGCATCACCGCCACCGACGGCTGGGAGGCGACCGCCGATTCCGACGTCGTCATCTGCACCGCCGGCGCCCCGCGCAAGCCCGGCATGACGCGCGAAGAGCTGCTCAACGGCAACGCCGCCATCGTCCGCGCCAAGGTCGCCGCCGCTGCCCAGGCCTCGCCCAACGCCGTCATTATCATTTTCGCGAACCCTATGGATGCGATGTGTCATGTCGCCCTCAAAGCGAGTGGCTTCCCGCGTCAGCGCGTCATCGGCCAGGGCGGCATGCTCGATAGCGCCCGCTACCGCTACTTCGTCGCTGAGGCCCTTGGCGTGTCTCCCCTCGATGTCCATGGCTACGTGATCGGCGGCCATACGGACACCACGATGGTGCCCGTCGTCTCCCAGACCCGCATCGGCGGCGTGCCGCTGACCGACCTGCTCCCACCCGACCGCATCGCCGCCCTCGTCGCCCGTTCGATGCGGGGCGGCGCCGAGATCACGGAGCTCTACAAGACGGGCAGCGCCTACTACGCGCCCTCGGCGGCAACCGTCGCCATGGCGGAGGCCGTCCTGCTCGACCACCGCCGCCTGATGCCCTGCTCGACGCTCCACACTGGCGAATACGGCATCAAGGACGTCTATTCGGGCACTGTCTGCCAGCTGGGCGAAGGCGGCGTGCAGAAGACCTTTGAGCTGCCGCTGACTGACGACGAGCGCCAGCGCGTCATCGCCGCCGCAGAAGCGACGAAGGAGCTGGTGAAGCTCATCATCGACTGATGGGGCCGGCCGTCCGGCCCTCCGGCCTACTGTGCCATTTGACCGCGGTCACGACCGGTACCTACGATGGATTTGCGGTTCACGGGGACAGATGGCTGTCTCGTGGGGATGTAGCTCAGCTGGGAGAGCGCAGCGTTCGCATCGCTGAAGTCAGGGGTTCGAGTCCCCTCATCTCCACCACCTCTCTGCCTTCACCATCGCACTAACCACAAAGACACGAAGATCGCACAAAGGCGCAATGACCTGTCTGATTCGTGTCTGTGCGTGATCTCTGTGTCCTCGCGGTTCCGTTCCGAAGAGTCCGCTCATCTCCACCACCCACCTCCCTAAACCACAAAGACACGAAGATCACACAAAGGCGCAATACCTGTCTGATTCGCGTCTTTGCGTGACCTTTGTGTCTTCGCGGTTCTTGAGGGTCAGGCGCTCGCGACCGGGATCGCGCCGATGCGGCCAGAGTGGTAGTCCGTGAACGCCTGGCGCAGCTCGTCCTGCGAGTTCATGACGAAGGGCCCACTCCACGCGACCGGCTCGCGGATCGGTTCACCACCAAGGAACAGGATTTCCAGGTTCGGCGAGCGGCTTTCCTGCACCCCATCGGCCACCACCGAGACTGAGTCGCCCGCGCCGA
Organism: Thermoflexaceae bacterium; assembly: GCA_043741475.1. Lineage (GTDB taxonomy): Bacteria > Chloroflexota > Dehalococcoidia > Tepidiformales > Tepidiformaceae > JAGQHB01. Next base: position 5,944 of record JAYUAG010000348.1, read on the forward strand.
AAACAGCGGTCTGGCCCATCTTGAGCGGGCGCCGCTCCGCGCCGACCGTCCCCGCGCCGGCGAGTACGTAGGCGAGCGCGTTGAATCCCTTCGGCCAGGCGAGTGCCACCCTTGAGCCCGGCGTAACCGTCAGGTGCACAAGCGCCATTGGCGTGTGGGTGATGCCTGGCCCGCTGTGGCCCGCAAACTCGCCCGAGATCACGCGCAGCATCGCGCCGCCATCGGCGCTCGCGAGCAGCGTGAGGTTGCCGCCGCCGATGTCCTGGTAACGGGGCTCCGTCCACTTCTTCGCCGCCGGGAGGTTCACCCACAGCTGGATGCCATGAACCACACCGCCGGCGACCACGAGCTGTTCGGTGGGCGCTTCGATGTGGAGCACGCCGCCGCCGGCCGTCATCCACTGCGTGTCGCCCGCGCCAATGACGCCGCCACCGCCGTGCGAGTCCTGGTGCGCGAACGCCCCCTCAAGCAGGTAGGTGACGGTCTCGAAGCCGCGGTGAGGGTGCCAGGCCGTGCCCTTCGCCTCGCCCGCGCGCCACTCCACCTCGCCGATCTGGTCCATCATAATGAACGGGTCCAGGTGACGGAGGTCGACCCCCGCGAAGGCGCGGCGCACCGGGAAGCCCTCGCCCTCCAGTCCTGGCACGGCCGCCGCAACCGCCAGCACGGGCCGCTCGATGGCGTCAGGCCCGGGCTCGGGCAGTCGAAGAAGGGTTGTGATGTCGGGTTGCGTGGTTGCGGTCATGGGTAGTGCCTCCGGGGCTATATCTATTACCACTGTAGTTGAAGATTGCAGAGGAAATCAATATCTTCCGTCAACACCCGGTGGGTTGCGGCGAATGCTCAGGGCTCATGGCTCATCGCGAACCTGGCACGACTCCGCGAACGGCCGTCTCCACGCTAAAGACGCTCGTCCCCGCCGTGAGGAAGAGCGTGGAGAAGTCCGGGCCGCCGAAGGTCAGGTTGGCGGCGTGCTCAGGGCTCTCGAACACGCCAAGGTACTGCCCGTCCGCAGCGTGCACAGAAACGCCGCCCGCGCCCGTGGTCCAGAGCCGGCCATCGGCGTCGACCTTCATCCCGTCCGGCGCGCCGCGGCGCGGGTCCGCCTTTTGGTCCACGAACAGCGTCCGCGCACCGAGGCTCAGGTCCTTGTTCACCACGTACCGCCAGATCAGCCGCTCCTGGGAATCGCCGATATAGAGCGCCGATTCGTCCGGCGTGAACGCAAGGCCGTTCGGCTGGGAGAAGCCCTCGGGCACGACGAGATGGAGCGAACCGTCGGAGTCGATCCGGTAGACGCCCTGGAAGTTCAGCTCCTGCTGCTGGCCTTCGGCGCCGAAACGGGGGCTCCGGCCGCTGTCCACTCCGTATGCAGGGTCGGTGAAGAAGATCGCCCCGGAAGAGTGCACAACGATGTCATTCGGGCTGTTCAGCCTCTGCCCCGCCCACTCAGAGGCGAGCGTCAGTGTTGCCCGCGATTGCGCATAGGGCGCGCGAGAGACGCGCCGCCCGCCGTGTTCGCACGTCAGTACGTTGCCATCGTGGTCGAGGGTGGAGCCGTTCCCCCAGCCGCTGGGCTCGCGATAGACCTCCGCCTCGGTCTGTCCGCGGCGCCAGCGGTGCATGCGGTTGCCGGGGATGTCACTGAAGATCAGCGCCTCTTCAGCCGCGACCCACACCGGGCCCTCGGTGAACCCGAACCCGCCACACAGTTTCGTCTCCTCGGACTTGAGGAGGGCGGAGATGCCCTTGTCGTCTTCAATCTGCATAAGGCGCCGATTCTGGCACGGACGCGAAGCCAACGCCACAGGCCCCCTCGCACCGGCCGATGCTTGACGTTTCCGTTCGCTGGTCACTACTATAACTTAGACTTAGCGTCGAACAACAGAAGGAAAGCGCAATGAACGCTGCAGATTCGGTTTGGGTGGCCACGGCCCTCTTGCAACGCGAACAGGGCGCCGACGCCGCCTTTGGCGCCAGGGAGATCGCCGATCGCGTGGCCACCGAAGGGTTGTGGCACAAGGCGCCAGTGACGATCAAGACCCACATCTACCAGCACAATGTCGCCACCAAGAAGCCCCAGCCAGACCGGCATCGCTTGCTCACCGCCGTGGGCAGCGGCCGGCGGCTCTTCCGTGATGGCTCGGACTCGTTCCATCCGGAGCGCGCCGGCGGCAAAACGCACCCCAATCCCGCCGACCTGCCGGAGCAATACCGGCCGCTGGTGGATTGGTACCGGTCGACCTTCGTCGCGCCTCCCGAGGGCCGCAGTACCCCCAGCCCATTGCTCCGCCTTCGCGACCTGAGCCGGAAACTCGGACTCTGGAAGGGAGTCGATGCGGACGCATACGTGCGCGAGCAGCGGGACGGTTGGGGCCCGTGAAGGTCTTCTGGGACACGAACCTGTTCATCTACTTCCTCGAGAACTACGCCGGATTTACCGTGGCGGTCATGGCGCTTGAGGAGCGGATGCGGGCGCGCGGGGCCCTCCTCGTCACGAGCACCCTCACGATCGGCGAACTGTTGGTGCGCCCCGTGTCGCTCGGACTTGACGATGTTGCCCGTCAATACGAAGCGCTCATCCGGGAGCAGGCACTGGTCGTGCCGTTCGACGGCGCCGCCATCGGCGCCTACGCGCGCATCCGGACCGCGGGCGTGCGTCAGCCCGATGCGATCCAATTGGCCTGCGCCGCCGCCGCCGGCGTGGACCTCTTCGTCACGAACGACGATCGCCTGAGCAGACGCCTGATACCGGGCGCGCCCATCGTCGTGTCACTTGCGAGCGTGCCGATCTGACCTTCCGGCACCGGCGCCGGTCCCGGCCGCCGATAGCTCAGCGGTCGAACTCCAGGCCCGCAAGATTTCCTTCCGCCTCGGCGCGGGCGCGGATCTGCTCCATCTGCTGAAAGTCGGCGAACTCGATCGTGCGGCCGATGCTCTCCGGGTCCGTCGCCGTGCCCGCCGCCCCGCGCCCGCGCAGCAGCATCCCGATGATCTCCGTCCAGCCATCGGAGACGAGGTCTTCCTCCGCGAAGCCGCCCGAGGTGAGGGTGGAGAAATTCTCCATCCGGTACCGCTGCCAGCCGGGCTGCAGCGAGCCTACCCATTCCGGGTCGGTCGGCCGGTTCGCGCGGACGTCAATCGATGAAGGTGTGCGCTGGAAGAGGTAGAGCTGGCTGGCGGTGGCGCCAATGTGCGGGACGCACTGCACCGCCGTTGCGCCCGTGCCGATGACCGCGACGCGCTTGTCCTGCAGCCCGGTCAGGTTGCCGTAACTATCACCGCCCGCCATTCGCCATGCACACATAGCGAGCCCGGAAACGATCTCCGCGATCCGTCGACACGATCCACCGGTCCGCCGTCTCGTCCCAGGTCAGGTCCGCAATGCGCGTCTGAAAGAGGGCGTTTGCGGTACAGGTCGTAGTGGCGGGCGACGCGCTGGGCGTGAGCGAGGA
>JAYUAG010000349.1:0-1602 GCA_043741475.1 Thermoflexaceae bacterium
AGGTCGGCCTCTTTCCCGGGCATGAGCGTGCCGATTCGATCGTCGGCAAAGCGGGCGTAGGCTGAGCCCCGGGTGTAGGCGTTGACCGCTTCGGTCACGGTGATTCGCTCCTCGGGAACGTACACATCCTTGGTCGGGACGCTCCCGGCCTGGCCCGCACCGTCGAAGGCTCCGCCGGCAAAGCCGCTGCTGGTGGCGGGACGCCAGATCTGACGTGTAACGGCCTGCTGGATGCCGACAAACGGATCCGGCGGCCAGGTGCAAGGCCAATCGCTGCTAAAGGCGAGCACCGCTCCGCTGTTCAGCAGGCTCCGCCAGCGATCGGTCGGCGCCTTGTCGGTCGGATCGTAGTTGGAACCGATGTCGCTGCAGCAGAAACTGGGCTGTGCGCTCACCACGGCCGAGAGCTTCGCCACCCGGGGCAAGTCGAGGGCCGTGAAGAACTGGCCGTGCTCGATGCGAAGGCGTCGATCCCGCGGCCCGTTCGTCTTTGCCGCCTCTTCGTACGCGTCCAGCACCAGGCGCGTCGAGTCGCTGCGCAGAGTGTGGGTCATCAGCTGGTAGCCGCGCTGGTCGAGCTCGACGACGAGCTTCTTGTACTCGGCCGGTACGTAGGTGAGGGGCGGAACCAGGCCGCTGCCTCCGTCGGCGAAGAACTTGACGAGGTCCGCCGAGACCCAATCGTCGTGATAGAGGGTGCGCGCCTTGTCCAGGCCGGCCAGCAATTCTGGAGTGAGGCGGTGGTTGACGGCCACCGCGCCGAACGAAGTCCGCGTGCGGACGGTGAGCTGGCCACGGTCGCGCAACGTGGCGTAGAGCTCGAGCTCCTGCAGGCTCCCGGTGGCGTTCACCACGCTGGTGATGCCGTAACGGTTCAGGTACTGCGAGGCGTTCCGCAGCAGGGCGAGCTTGTCCTCCCGAGACAGCAGGGTAGAAACGGCCCGTTCCATCACCTCCATCGCCGCCTCCAGCAGGACACCGCGCGGATGTCCGCTGGCGTCGCGAACGATGCCCTTCTCCTCCTCCGGGTCCGCCACGGGCTGGTCGCCGATTCCGGCCATCGCCAGGGCCTTGGCATTCAGCCAAAGCGCGTGTTCCCAGACGTGATGGACCACGAGGGGACGGTCCGACACCGCGCGATCGAGAAGCTCGTGGGTCGGCGTGGAAGGCGGCGTGGTGCTGAAGTCGGCCCGTCCGTAGAGGATCTTGTCGCTCGGATGACTCTCCGCGTAGGCCTTGATCCTTTGCCCCAGGGCGTCCGCATCGTCCGGCGTGATGCTGGACTGCGGGGTCGAGAGATTGACCCCATGAAGGGCCATCGAGCCGAACCACATGTGGGCGTGAGAATCAGAGATGCCGGGAATGACCGTGCGTCCCTGGAGGTCGATGACCGCGGTCTTGGCTTTCCGCCGAGCGAGCACCTCCCGGTCGGTACCCACGGCGTCGATTCGAGTGCCCGTGATGGCCAGGGCCTGCGCCCACGGCGCCCGGGAATCTCCGGTGTAGATGTGCCCGTGGACGAGGAGGGTGTCGGCGGCCAGAGCGGACTGCGAGAAGGCAGTCACCACAATGGCGCAAAGGCCGAAACACTTCTGGCATGTG
>JAYUAG010000350.1:0-4044 GCA_043741475.1 Thermoflexaceae bacterium
TCTTCGAAGCTGCACAGTCCGAACCGCGCGCGTCAGCAAGCGGGTTGTAGCGACTACGCCCGGCGACGGGACCGACCGCCTTCCGGCCGCCGTGTGACACAACCCGCTCCGTGACCGTCGCGGTTCGGACTGGCTCGGCGGTGGCCTCGTTTCCACGCAAAACTCTGAACCGCACCCGCCTCCTTCCTGCCGGCCGCGCCTGACCTCCTCCCTGAGGAGCCTGCAAGTGTTCGCTCAGGCGGGACGACACCGGCAATACCCCGTTCCTGAGGCCCCCATCAGAAGCCGATGCGGAGGAGCGGGGAGCGACCGAGCGAGTCGCCTGTATCGCACACCCAGCTTGCATTCGTCGCTTCAACATGGGTGTGCGACCCGCGAGCGCAGGGCGAGTCGTATTCGCGTCCATCGGCCGCTCCAAGCTTCCCGAGAATGTCTTCGTGTTGGACGAGCTGCCCGACAGACACGGCGACGGGCGACAGGTGTGCGTAAAGCACCCAGGCGCCAGTCGCGCGGAAGTCCCCGTCGCCGGTCGCTTGCTCAAGCATTACCTTGGCCGCCTCACCGCCGTCGTCAAGTCGCTGCGAAGCGCAGGCCGGCTGCACACTGAAGACCCGGCCCCGGATGCGAACGCCCTCCTGAGCGCGGACCAGAAAACGGGCAACCTTGCCCGGGTTGCCGACCGCCGCCGGGAAGGCGATGTCACACGAGCGATTGCCACCATAGGGTGTGTGATGAGCCTGGTTGGACGATGCCGTTGCGAACGCGGCCGGCGAATCAAGACTGGCCGCCAGGGGGTTGAGGATCTCGATCATTCCGCTGACGACAAGGCCCCCAGGGATTTTCAGCAGCTGCCCGACGAAGATCGGATACGGATCGAGGAGACTGTTCGCCGCCGCAAGCTTGCGCCAATCGACCCCGAACTTCGAGCCGATCGCGCTCAGGCTATCGCCTGTTCGTACGAGGTAGGTGATGGGGGACAGTCCGCCCACGCGGTCGTCGTTGCGCAGCAACTCTTCGGGGCGAATCTCCGGATCGAGTTGTCGTTCCTCGTCGGCGACGGGGAGGCGGCCATCGACCGTCAGGTAGTCGCCGTGCGCGTAGCCCGCGCCGAGAACCGTTTCAACGCGCCGCCAGCGGCCGCTCGCGGCGGTGATCGTGACGCTCTCGCCCTTACTGAGCAGGCCGAGGACCGGAGCTGTGGTGCTCGGGCTTTCGCGGAGACGCAGGCCCTCTTCGGGAATCACCGTCGCGATGCGTGGCATTATCCTTTCCCTCCCATCACTTTCGCCGCCTGGTCCTCGGGCGGGACCGCCGGCGTCGCATTGGCGGCCCCTTTGGCGGGCCCGGCCTCGGCCGGCTTCTCCGATGGGATCGCTTTCAACGTCAGGTACCCCGCGTGGCTGATCAGAATGAGCGCTATGAGGGCCTCATTAATCGACGGCATGCTGGTGATTAGCGACTTCGCGCCGTGTTTGTCCACCATGACTTCCCGCACGAGAGTTTGCCAGACGAGCCAGCCGTATATGGAGAGGACGATGATGGTGAAGTAGAGATTCTGCAGCTTGCCAACGTCGACGAGGTCTTTTGTGTCCGGCGCTTCCCCCTGAATGAGATCCGAAATCCTTGCTTGCTGAACATCGACCGCACCCTTCACAACTACCTTCCCAGAGGCGTCCTCGTGAGTCGTGGCAGCCTCGTTCACGAAGAGGGTCCCGCGTGCGCCGTTGATACTCTTGATGGTTTGCGCGAATACAGCGGCTCCGCCTGATATCCCCATCAGGGCGATAAGTTCGCCGGGGAGTGCGACGTCGCCGGGGTGGCCGCCGTTGCGCGCAATATTCGTGCCTATCGCTACGCTCAGCCCCGCGAGGACCAGGATCGTCCAGGCGAGCGCTTGCAACCGTGACAGGCTGTAGCGGCCACGACCATCAATGATGACTCCGGAGTAGCGCCCGCGGACCGCTATCCCGGCGCAGACGGCGGCCGCGGCCAACAGACCGGCCACGGCCAGGAAGGTGTATCCGGGCATCCTCTGCGCTTTCTCCCCCACGTCAGGAAGGAGCCTGGCGGCCGCCGCCGCCGCGAAGAGGAGCACCAGGGTGGCTAAGCCGAACCACTGGTTGTGCGAGCGGAACGGTTTGCGTTCGGAGGGCATCATTGGCCTCCTGCCGATGGCTTCGATTCGCGCGGCCAGGCGCATACCACCAGCGGTTTGCGAGCATACGTCTGTGATTTGCGCTCTTCAAGATCCGAACGCGCGCCGACAGCGTTTCGAGGGCCCCTTGTGTGATGCGCCTCACACAAGGGGCGCCACAACATCGACAACCTCATCGACGTTCAATTGGCGTGCCCCGATGCCTGAAGCGCCGGCCGGAATTCGCCGCGTTCCGCTTAACGTCCTCGTCCGTCAGCGGATGCGGTCGCGAAGCGGCGCCGCGAGCACGCTCTGCCTGGAACGGCCCCGGCTCCGGTTCAGCCGGTGTCTCCCGGCACATCGAACCCGTAGAGCCGCGCGGCGTTAAGGCCGAGGATGTTGCGACGGTCCCGTTCTCCCAGGTGGCCCATCGTGCGTTCGACCGCCTCTTCGGAATGGGGCCACGTGCCCTCGTGGTGCGGGTAATCGTTGCCCCAGAGGATGTGCTCTGAGCCGCCCGTCCACTTCATCATTTCGATACCCATCGGGTCGTCCTGGAAGGTCGAGTAACCCTGCCGCCGCCAGTACTCGCTGGGGAGCATTGGCAGCTGCGGACGAACGGCGAAGTGGTGCTTCTTGTAGCCCTCGTCCGCCGCCCAGAGCGTCCACGCCAGCCAGCCGATGCCGGCTTCCACGGTCACGACTTTGAGAGCCGGGAAGCGCTCCATGATGCCCGAGGCGGTGAACTGAACCACCGGCTCGATCGCCGTCGCGAGCGCGTTCCAGACGTAGTTGATCACGGCGCCCCCGTCCCCGGTCGATGTCCGGGGGTCTTTGCCCGTGCCTACGTGCAGGCCGATGGGCAGGCCCGCCTCCGAGATCGCCGCCCAGAGCGGGTCGAACATCGGGTGGTTGTAGCCGATGCGCCGCTCGACGGCGGCGTTCCCCTGCGGCTGCACCGGCAGGAACAGGTGCCGGTATCCGAGCTTCGCCACGCGCCGCACTTCGAGGACCGCAGCCTCGACTCCAAGCGGCGCGATGCAGGCCGCGGGCGCCATGCGATGCCCGTAATCGTTGAAGACTTCGGGCAGCGCCCAGTCGTTCCACACGCGGCAGAGCGCCGCCTGCATCTCGGCGTCGGGAGAAGTCCAGTGTTGCAGGCCCTTGTTCGGGTAGATCGCCTCCGCGTCGATGCCATCGCGCTGGTGGTCGCGGATGCGTGCTTCGGGGTCGAGCGTGCCCGCTTTCGAGCGCTCCAGGTCTTCGCCTTCGAGCCTGAGGTCCCGAATCCGCACCGGCCGGTGGCCCTCGACCACGGACCATTTCTCGCCGGTTGCATCCGTCTCGATGCGCGGGATGCGGTGGCGGAACTTCGCGTCGACGCGCTGCTCCCAGAGGTCCACGGGTTCGTTCACGTGGCAATCCGCCGAGACGACGAAGTATTTCTTCAAAGCCTGCTTCTCTGGAGTCCTGACAGCGGTTGCAACTGACATCTCTGGCATCCCCCAGGCGAGAATCGCGTCGGCGCGCCGGGCCCCTCGCCAGTGCCGAGTATAGCCGAGTGACCGACCGGGATGGTACGGCACGGGTGTGGTTCACGGTGTTTCCGGAGGGCCCGCTGGCGCTCCCGCGGGAACCGCAGCCCTGTACCTCCTCTCCGAACCGCGCGCGTCAGCAAGCGGGCCGCGTCCACCATGCCCGGCGTTCGTCTGTCAGCGTCCACTCCGATGGAGAGGGCGGTGGCTCGTTGGCCAGACTTTCCGGGGCGCACGAGCGATCCGCACCTCGTCACCGTGCGGTTGGCGTTTGCGGCGCCTGCCCGTCAGGCTGCCGGACCCCGTCTGTTTCCACACCCGACCAGACCGCGCAACGTGTAACCACGCCCGTCGTCCCGGGTTAATCGCTGCGGC
>JAYUAG010000351.1:0-4037 GCA_043741475.1 Thermoflexaceae bacterium
GGCATGACGCGCGGATTGTACGACCTGCGCCGTCCGCCGATCAGCGGAGGTTCGTCGCTGTGTGACCTCGATCACACAGGATTGGCCGCCCGTCACGCCCGCTCAGGGCAGGTGGCGCAGCGTGTGAACGTCGCGGACGGCTCGGCCGCTTCGACGCCCGCCCAGCGCAGCAGCGTCCGCAGCCGCCAGAGGGGCAAGCCGACGATGCAGCAGTAGCAGCCGCGCCAGCCTTCGACGATGCCAAAATCGTCGTCCTGGACCGCATAGGCGCCCGCCTTGTCGAGGGGCACGCCGGTCGCCACGTAGGCGTGGACGATCGCGTCTTCGACCGCAGCCATGCGCACCGTGGCCGTGCTCAGCGCCGTCCGCACCATCCCGTCGGCCGCGACCGCGACTCCCGTCACCACCTCGTGCTCACGGCCGCGCAGCTCCGTCAGCATGCGCACCGCATCCTCCGCATCGGTGGGCTTGCCGTAGAGCCGCGCGCTCTCGTGCACGATCGTGTCGGCCGCGACCACCACCGCAGTGGGATGCCTGGCGGCCACCGCTTCCGCCTTCGCTCGGGCCAGCGCGACCGCGTCCCTGCGCGCGTCGCCGGTCAACGGTTCGGGGACATCGGCTGCGACGACCGTGTATTCGGCAACCAGCGCCCGGAGCAACTCGCGCCGTCGCGGCGAGGCCGAAGCGAGGACGACGGAGCGGCTCACGCGCCGGGATCCATGAGTGTCAGCCGCGAGACGCATTCGATGTGGCCCGTCTGGGGGAACATGTCGAGCGGCGTCACACTCTCGATCGCGTAGCCCCCGTCGGCGAGGATGCGCAGGTCGCGCGCGAGCGTCGCCGGGTTGCAGGAAACGTAGACCACAACCCCCGGCCGGAAGGCGATGATGCTGTCGAGCACGGCGCGGTGGCAGCCCGGCCGCGGTGGGTCGAGCAAAATCGCGTCCGGCGCGGCGTCGAGCAGCGGCAGGATCTCCTCTACCTTTCCCGTCCGCAGCCGCACGTTGGGCGTGTCCGTGACGTTCTCTTTCGCGTCCTTCATGGCGCTGTTCGATTCTTCGATCGCGATCACGCGTTCGAAGCGGTCGGCGAAGATGACGGCGAACGTGCCCACGCCGGCGAAGGCGTCGACGAGCACCCGCCCGCGCTCGGGCAGGGCCTCGCCCACGAGCCGAACCATCTCCTCCGCCTGGGCGTGGTTCACCTGGAAGAAGGCCGACTGGCTGACGATGAAGTTGTGGCCGCCCAGTCGCTCCAGGTAGGCCCGCTGCCCGGTCGAGACGGCCATCCCTGGCAGCGCCGGAAAGATGAGCGTGCTGCCCGTCTCTGCGGAGAGGCGCACCTGCAGCTGGTGCAATCCGGCGCCCTTGCCCTGGAGCGTCGGGAGAAGCGCGTTCACCTCTGGCGCCGCGATCGGGCATTCGTCCACGCGCAACAGGCCGCGTCCCCGGCGGCTGATGAAGCCCACATCGCCGAACTTACTCCCGGTGGAGAAACGGACGTGGTTGCGATACGCCCACGGCTCCTTCGCGCCCACGATCGGGCGGACGACGGAAGGGTCGATGTGGCCGATACGCCGCAGCTGTTCGCGCACGATCTCTTCCTTGGCCGAGAGCTGGGCGGCATACGTCATGTGTTGAAGCTGGCAGCCGCCGCACTCGCCAAACAGCGGGCAACGCGCCTCGATTCGCTCCGCCGAAGGTTCGAGGACGTTCGTGGCGACGGCGTTGATGTAGTCGGACTCGACCTTCTCGACGGTCGCCTCAACGAGTTCGCCGGGGACCGCATAGGCCACGAACACGACACGGCCGTCCTCAAGGTGGGCGATGCACGACCCCCCCGAGACGAGCGCCCCGGCCCGCACCCTGACGATATCGCCAACGAACGGCGGCTGATCGGGCACGCGCTCGCGCCGTCGTCTGCGCCGGGTCTGTTGTGGTGCGGCAGCGGTTTGGGTCACGGATCGAGTGTAGGGGGTGCGGGTCTAGCGGCTAATGCGGTTCGGCGCCAATGGTCGGCTCGATCTCGGACGGCCAACCGTGGCCGGGCTTCCCTTGGCGCTCGCGCGCTGCTAACTTGAAGTATGCTGAACGAGCCTCTTCCGCCACTACCGTTGGCTGCCCCGAAGAAGTTTGTGCTTCCCAATAGGGGCGAGGTTATAACCAGCCTCCTCACCAGCAATTCCTACACCATCGGCGACCGCATCGGTGAGGGATCCTTCGGGGTAGTCTTTGGATGCGAGGATGGTTGGCGAAACGACCTGGCCGTAAAGGTTCTCAAACCGAACGGCAACACGTACGAAAAGGTCCAAGCGCACGCCGCCGCCGAAATTAGCAAGCTTCTAATGCTGAGGCGCCCCCACGTCACGTATGTGTTCGACGCATTCGAATATCGGGACACATTCTACATCATCACGAGCGTTGTTACTGTCCAATCACGGATCTGTTCGATTTGGATGATTTCGACGGTCGAATCTGGCTCGAACCGATTGCGCGATGTCTCCTTCAGGCTGTCCACTATTTGCACGTCAACGAGTACGCCCATCAGGACATCCACTTGGCGAACGTATTTGCGGCATTCTCTCGCAACGAGATGAATCCGACAGAACCCGGCGGGATTCAGTTCAAAGTAGGGGATCTCGGTATCAGCAGGCATTTCTCTGAAATCGACGCGTCGAACACACTGGCAGATTGGATGCGCCCACCGGAAGCGATCGACCCGGCCGAATTTGGGCCGATGGATCGACGTATCGACATCTACCACGTCGGCCTGCTGCTCCTCCAGTTAGCGAGTTCGGAGAGGATGCGATTCACGCGTGACGAGATTTTGCAGGGGCGACCGCGGGAGCTCGCCCTCGCGCTCCCTGCACCGCTGAATTTCGCGCTGGAGAAGGCGCTCAGACGACACGTACCCTATCGCACCGGGACCGCATTAGAGTTATGGCGAGACCTTCACTCCACGGCTGGCGCGGGAGGATAGCGGCGTTCTCCGGCGCGTCGCGTGCGGGCATGATTGAGCACTAGCGCTTGACGGCCTCATCAGCGGTTGATCGAGAGTGCCGCGCTGAAGCCGCGGTCGTGGCGTCGTCGGGTTCGTAACCCCCGGTCCTCTTCAGGAAGGCACTGTATTCCTCGTCCAAGCATCTAGAGTACGCGGCAGCCCATGTTGACGGCCTGACGGCTTCGTCAGCCTTCTCACCGCAGGTGCGCACAAAACCGGGGTTAAACGCACCGCCGACTGGCTCAGTGTCCTTGCGTTCGATGTGCGACCAGTACTGCCCGTTCAGGCACGCGTAGAACGCGTCCGCCCAATCAGGCCCATTGGCCAATCCTGCGGATACTCCGTCCTGAAAGCCGTCGGCGTACCCTTGGTCGCGGATGCGACTGGTCACAGACACGCCGAGTCCGATGAGTCCCGCGACGGCGATCAGAGATGCGGCCCAGAGCCAAAGACCCTTCCGGTCGGCGAAGTCGCCGAGCCGCCGGTACGTGGCCGCCAACCGCGCCTTCACCGCGAAGACCGGGCATTCAGAGCGGCGCGCGCGATCGCGAGGTCGCTTTCGAAGGCATCGTAATCCTCGTCATTCCAACGCGGTTGCCGGCGCCGCTCTTTCAGGAGCCCACGCAGGCCGTCTTTCGGCGCGACGGCCGGGATGAGACGTGCGACCACCCGCCCGTTACGCTCGATCAGGATCTCGTCGCCGGCAAGAGCCCTGGCCAGGGCAGAATCTATCTCACGCGCTATGTCCTCAGGGGCGATGCGGACTTCCATGAGCACCAGTCTAGCACGCCGGCATCGACGCTCCGGCCAAAAGAAGACGCCCTCGCGCCTCAGCCTTCTGCGAACACCTGGCGTAGCTCCGTCGGGACCGCCGCCTCGAACTGGTCGAAGCGACAATCGGCGGGCGGTTTGTCCGTGCGCCAGCGCTTGAACGTCGAGGCGTGACGGAAGCGTTCGCCATGGAGGTAGTCGAACGTCACCTCGCAGACGAGCTCGGGCCGCAGAAGGACCCGGCGTCGTTGTCCCCCCAATCGTTC
>JAYUAG010000352.1:0-4032 GCA_043741475.1 Thermoflexaceae bacterium
CATGAACTTTGAAGACCAGTTCCGGGCGACGGTCGTGGACAACTTCGTCGCCGAATACGCCGCCGGCCGGACACCGAACCCCTGCGTGCGCTGCAACGAGCACATCAAGTACCGCGCGCTGCTCGACCGGTTGCCGGCGCTCGATGCGGACTTCATCGCCACGGGCCACTACGCCCGCGTCGCGCGAGACGGGGCGGGAGGGCGGACGAGGCTGCTGCGCGCGGTGGATGCCTCGAAGGATCAGAGTTATGTCCTGTACATGCTCCAGCAGGAGCAACTGCAACGACTCCTCCTGCCGATCGGCGAGCTGACCAAGGTACAGGTGCGCGCCGCGGCTCGACGACTGGACCTCGATGTCGCGGAGAAGCCCGACAGCGTCGAGATCTGTTTCGTCCCGGGGAACGACTACCGGGCGTTCGTTGCGGAGCGGGTGGCGCCGGTCCCCGGCGAAATGCGCGACGAGCACGGCGCGGTCGTGGCCGAGCACCAGGGAGTGGCGGGTTTCACCCTCGGACAGCGCAAGGGCCTCGGCATCGCCCTCGGCGAACCGCGCTTCGTGACCGCCATCGACCCGGTGCGGAACGTAGTCGAAATCGGGCCGGAGGAGATGCTCTTCAGCGACACGGTAACCTTCGAAGAGGCACGCTGGGTCGCGGGCGGGCCGCCAGCGGTGGGCGCCGCAGTGCAGGCGAAGGCGCGTTACAAGGCCGAGGCGGCGGCGGCGACGCTCGTGTCCGCGGGCGATGGCGTGGCGACGATCCGCTTCGAGCGGCGCCAGCGCGCGCTCACGCCCGGGCAGGCGATCGTCCTCTACGCGGGGGAAGAGGTGCTCGGCGGGGGGACGATCGAGCGCGCCTGGCGGGCCAGCTAATTAGACGCGGTCCGCGCCGCGGGCGACATCGACCGTCGGGACGACCGTGTTCGCGCCCGCTTCGAGCGCCTCCAGCGTCGCAAGGAACGACTTTGCCCCCAGCCCCGCGGCGAGCGCGCGGAGGTAGGTCTGGTGCGCGGCCGCCGTCACGGGCATGGGCACGGCGAGGTCGCGCGCGGTTTCGAGCGCGAGGCCGACATCTTTCGTGGCCAAAGCGAGGGTGAACGTCGGCTCGTCGAAACGGCGACCGATCACCTGGGGCATGAGGCCGATGTAGGGCCGGGCCGTGCTCAGCCTGAGCATATCCGCGAGCTGGCCGGGGTCGAGGCCCGCCTTCGCGCCCAACACGAGGCCCTCCTGCATGAGCTGGCCGGCGCAGAGCACGATGAGGTTGTTGATCAGCTTCACGAGCGTGCCGGCGCCGGTCTCGCCCAGGTAGAAGATGTTCGTGCCGATTGCGCGCATCAGCGGTTCCGCGCGCTCGTAAGCCAGCTGGTCGCCGCTCACGAGAAGCGTGAGCGTGCCCGCCTCCGCGCCCGCGACGCCGCCAGTCACGGGCGAATCGAGATAGAGCACACCGGCCGCGGCTTCAGTCTCGGCCATGCGCCGGACGGCGGTGACGGAGTTCGTGCTGAGGTCAACGTGGATGTCGCCACGGCGCGCGCCCGCGAGCAGTCCATCTGCCCCGCGCACCGTGTCCTCGACCTCGCGCGGGCCGGGGAGCGACGAGAACACGACCCGGCACGCCTCGGCCACCTCGCGCGCGCTTTCGGCGCGGTGGGCGCCCAGCTCGCAGAGGTTCGCCGTCGCCTCAGGGTTCAGGTCGAAGACGACGAGCTGGTGGCCCGCCTGGATGAGGTGGCGGGCCATCGGGTTGCCTATATTGCCCGTGCCGATGAAGCCGACTGTCGCCATTTGCCGTCCCCTCCGTTGGCGCGCATGCAGGAGTCCTTGCGCGGCGATCTATCCCCGCGGCAGGCCGAGGCCGCGCGTGGCGATGATGTTGCGCTGCACTTCGCTCGTGCCCGCGGCGATCGTCGAGGGCACGGTGCGCATGTAGGAGCGGCCGACGGAGCCGCCGAGCGGCGCGCCTTCGTCCAGCTGGTCGATGCGCTGGGCGCCGAGACCGATCATGCGGATGCCGAAGTTAGCGATGCGCTGGCTCAGCTCGCTTCCGAACATCTTCGACATTGAGGCTTCGTAGTTCGGGATCTTGCCCTTGCTCTGCATCCAGACGACCTGGTAGCTCAACAGGCGGCTGATGTCGACGGCGATGCGCAGATCAGCGAGGCCGTTGCGGAGCGGTTCGTGGTCGATCAGGCGGCCATCCGCGCCACGGGTGCTCTTCGCATAGGCGGTGAGTTCTTCCACCTGGCGGCGGCCGCTGGCGGACCAGTTCACACCAGACCGTTCGAAGTCGAGCAGGGTGGTGGCGACGTACCAGCCACGGTTCTCTTCGCCCATCATGTTCTGGGCGGGGACACGCACGTCTTCGAAGAAGACTTCGTTGAATTCGTGGGCGCCGAGCATGTTGATCAGGGGCCGGACGGTGATGCCGGGGGTCTTCGCATCGACGAGGAAGTAGGAGATGCCGCGGTGCTTGGGGGCGTCGGGCGCGGTGCGTGTGAGCACGTGGAACCAGTCCGAGTGGTGTGCGTCCGAGGTCCAGATCTTCTGGCCGTTGATCACGAAGTCGTCGCCGTCGCGGATGGCGCGGGTCTGGAGCGAAGCGAGATCCGAGCCCGAGCCGGGTTCGCTGAAGCCCTGGCCCCAGTTCACCTCGCCGTTGGCGATGCGGGGGAGGTGTTCCTTCTTCTGGGCCTCGGTGCCGTGCACCATGAGGCAGGGGCCGACCATGCTGATGCCCTGGCCGCCACCGCCGGGTGCGCCCGCATAGCCGCTCTCTTCGCGGAAGATGAGCTGTTCCATGTGGTTAGCCGCCAGGCCGCCGTATTCCTTCGGCCAGGCCATGGTGAGCCAGCCGTTTTTCGCCAGGCGCTTCTCGTAGCTTCGAGAGAACTCGTTGGTAACATCGTCCCCGGAGTGGGCGGTGAGCGGTGGGGCGACCCAATTTTCCTTGATGAAGGATTGGACGCGCCCGCGAAACTGTTCCTGTTCCGGGCTAAAGGCGAATTCCATGGTGCACCCCGCGGCGAAGAGTGGGGGCAGTATCGCAGAGCGAGGGGCGGCTGCCTACCGCGCGAACATTTCGGATGAGTCGAAGCACTTCTTCCGAGGTCATGCCGCCGCCCTCTCGCCGGAAGCGCTCGATGATGCGGTCGTCTTCGCGCCGCTCCTCGTCGGTATACGGCTCGTCATCGAGCGAGGCATTCTCGAGTGTCCGCATTACTGGGTCGTCCTGAATGGTCGCCAGCGTGTGGGCGGCGCGATCAAGGAGATCGTCAGGAAGGCGATCGACGAGTTCGTGGAGGGCCGCGCGTGTGGTCATGGCTTCATTCTACCAGACGCGTCAGGGGATGAAATGGCTCAGGCGGTGCGGGCGCGCTCGAAGTCGGCGAGCAGTTTGCGGATCGCGGGCATGAGCTCGGTGGGCGCCTCCACCATCGAGGAACCGGGGCGCACCCAACTGGCCTCCAGTTCCTCCTCCTCCTCCTCGGGCGCCTGCTTGTCGTAGTGGTCGACTATCGCCTGCACGTGGCCACGATCCCAGCCCTGCGGATACTTGTTGGGATCGGTCATCGTCGAATTGTACTGCTGGGCTGACCGGCAGCGACTCGATGGTTCCGATGCGGTCCGCTCGGTGCTCGGCGGGGGCGGGCCCTTGCTGACGCGCGGGCTAAGGACCGCTTCGCAGCGATGGGTATCTGAAAATACGTCCGCGTGGACGTCTCGGCATCCTGCCCTCACCCCCCGACCCCCTCTCCCACTGCGGTGGGCGAGGGGAGCAGATCTCGGGGATCAATTCCGGGTCCTCTGCGACGCGCTGGGCCTCGCGCTCGGCCAAAGCGCGGTTCGGGACTCGGGACTCGGGACTCGGGACTCGGGACTCGGGAGCGTGCTACGCTCCCGGCGCATGGACCGCACCGTCTACGTCGTGCCCCACTGCCACTGGGACCGCGAGTGGTATCAGCCGCACGAACTCTTCCGCTGGCGGCTCGTGCAGATGATCGACGAGCTACTCGACCACATGGAGCGGCGCC
>JAYUAG010000353.1:0-4030 GCA_043741475.1 Thermoflexaceae bacterium
GGCGATGGCGGTGATGGACGTGTTGCTGTTAATCATGAAGAAGGCGCCGTTGAGGCCGAACGTCACGGCCGTCGCACCAGTGAAGTCGGCGCCGGTGAGGACGACCTGGTTGCCGCCGGCCACGGGGCCTGAAGCCGGGTTTACGCCGGTGACGGTCGGCGGGGCAACGGCGCCTGCCGCCTGTGCGCCGAACAGCAGGAGTGTAAGCGCGATGACGATTGTCAGGGGCAGATGCAGGAGCCAGCGGTATGGTCGTGCCGCCCGAATCGGGTCGCAGGCAGTTGGTAACATTCAATCCCTCCCACTGGTACCGGCGTAACGGGCCGCACCGCCTGAACAATACAGCGCCCGTCAAGGGGCGTCTGTTTCAGGGGGCCAGGTCGATGCGGACCCGGAGCGTCTCCGCGAGGGAGCCGCCGGTCCAGTGGATCGAGCGTAGCGCGTGGACCAGTGCGGAAGCCTCACGGGAGGGAGGTTATGCATCACGTTTGTCTAACAACTGCAGCTTGAACGCGGCGAGCTGTCAGTCCCGACGAGCGGACGAGGCTACGGGAAGCGGTTGAACCAGTAGAGCGAGGACGTGCCGCCCGCGAGCAAGAGGAGCAGTCCACCGAGGGCGAACCAGACGGTCACTTCCTTCTTTCCGTTGATGAAGCCGATCTTCGAACCGAGGTCCTTGTAGACCTGTTTGAGGTCCTTCGAACTCGGCGCCGAGAAGAAGGTGCCTCCGGTGATCTCGGAGATTTGTTTCAGCGTCGCCTCGTCCTGGGGGACGGGGATGCGCCGCGTGATGCCGTTCTGGGTAATATCGACGACGCCGCCGGGGGTGCCGAGGGCGATCGTGAAGATGGGAATGCCCTGGGCGAGGGCGAGGTTCGCGGCGTCGATGGGATCCATGAGCCCGGTGGAGTTCTTGCCATCGGAGAGAAGGACGATCACGGCGGGTGGCCGGTTCTTGCCGTTCTTCCCTGTGGCTGCGGGAGTGGGCGTAGCAGTGGCGCGCGGCGAACCCGGCACAACGCCGGGCGCACCGCTATCGGCGGGCGTGGGCGGGACGGCGAGATCGACAGCCTGCTGGATAGCGTCGCCCATGGCTGTGCCGCCGACGGCGACAAGCGAGTCGATGCCGAGGTGGACTTTCGCCTTGTCATTGGTCGGGGCGACGACGGTGCGGACAGTAGCGGAGAAGGCGACGAGGGCGATCTGGAACTTCGGCGGCAGGTTGTCGACAAGGTCCCGCGCCGACTGCTTGGCGGCCTCCAGGCGCGTCGGCGCGATGTCCGTGGCGTTCATCGAACCGGAAACATCGGTGACGAGGATGACGGTCGCTTCTTCTTTCGGGAGTTTCGAGGTCGTCTCCGGTCGCGCGACGGCGAAGATCAGCGAGGCCAGCGCCAGCACGTAGAGCGCGGGTGGGACGTGGCGGCGCCACGCGGGTGTTTCATCGACGACGTTGGCGAGAAGGTCCAGGTTCGTGAAGCGGACGCTGTACTTCGAGCGGCGGCGCTGCGCGAGCCAGTAGAGCCCGCCAAGCATGGGCAGAGCGAACAGTGTGAGGAGAATGAGCGGCCAGGCGAAACTCACCTGCGGACCCCTTTCTGGGCGGCCCCAGCGACGAACGGTTTGAGCCAGTCGCCGGCCGTTGAGAGTACGATGTGCCGCGCACCGGTGCGGGCGATAAGCCCGGCAACCTCGCCGCGGTCGGCGGCGGCGGCAGCAGCGAAGCGTTCGCGGAGCTTGCGCTTCGAAGTATCAACCCGCAGCTGCCGTCCTGTCTCAGGGTCGATGAGCCAGAGTTCGCCCATGTCGGGCAGCTCCTGTTCGCGCGGGTCGCGCACTTCTACGCAGAAGACGGCGTGGCGGCCGGCGAGGTTCACCAGTTCGCCCTGCCAGTCGCGCGGGCCGCGGAAGTCTGAGATGACGACAACGAGCCGCGACCAGCCGGCCAGGCGGCTGATGCGGCCAAGGGCATCGCCGAGCGAGGTAGCGGAACGGCCGGCGGGAGGGCGGGGCTCGGTACGAAGCGTGCCGAGGAGGCCGATCATCCCGGTGCGGCCCTGGCCGGGCGGCACGAGCCGTGGCTCAGCCTCGCCGAAGGTGATTACCCCGAGCCGGTTGCCGTGGCGAGTGGCCATGTGGCCGACAGCGAGGGCGACGCCTTCGGCGACATCCGCCTTGCGGCGGTCGGCTGTGCCAAAACTCATCGAGGGCGAAGTATCGAGCAGCAGCCAGGTGGTGAGGATGCGCTCGGCGACCTGGACGCGGACGTGCGGCTCCTGCATACGGGCGGTGACGTTCCAGTCGATCTGGCGGACATCGTCGCCCCACTCGTACTTGCGCATCTGCGAGAGCTCCGTGCCAACGCCCACGGCTGAGGAGCGATAGTCGCCCTGGAGCAGGCCGGAGACGCGCCGCCCGACGGTGATGTCGAGCGCGCGCAGGACGCCGTCAGCGATCGGCCCGGGGCCGGGTTTGGAGGGCGTCACCAGCCTGAGGTTGGGAACCCCGGCGGTCACGCGGAGGCCTCGTCGGCGAGGTCGATGCGCGGGAGTTGGACCGTCGCGACGACGGCATCGAGGACGCGGTCGGCGGTGATGCCCTCGGCGAGCGCCTGGTAGGTGAGGACGAGGCGGTGGCGAAGGACATCCTTCGCGAGGTCGTACACGTCCTGGGGGAGGACGTAGCGCCGACCACGAAGGAGCGCGAGCGCACGGCCGGCGTGGATCAGGCTGATCGGGCCGCGGGGGCTGGCGCCGTACGCCACGTAGGGCGCGTTCTGGGGGATGCCGAACTGGGCGGGCTTGCGCGTCGCGTTCGCCAGTCGAATGGCGTATTCGTTCACGGCGCGGTCTACATAGACCTCGGTCGTCAGCCGCTGGAAGCGGTGGAGCGTCTCGATCGGGAGCACTTCCTGGATCGAAGCCGGCCGCGAGAGCGAGCGCTGGACGATCATTGCCTCTTCAGCGGGCGCGGGGTAGTCGACGACGACCTTCATCATGAAGCGGTCGACCTGCGCCTCAGGCAGGGGATAGGTGCCCTCAGACTCGATCGGGTTCTGGGTGGCCATCACAAGGAAGGGGTCGCCGACGGGGAAGGTCTGCTTGCCGATCGTCACCTGGCGTTCCTGCATCACTTCGAGGAGGGCGGACTGCACCTTCGCGGGGGCACGGTTGATCTCGTCGGCGAGAAGAATGTTGCAGAACACGGGGCCGAGTTCGGTATCGAAGCCACCCTTGTCGGGGCGATAGATACGCGTGCCAACGAGGTCGGCGGGGACGAGGTCTGGCGTGAACTGGACGCGATGGAAGGTGCCGCCGAGGACGTCGGCGACGGTCTTGACGGTGAGCGTCTTGGCGAGGCCGGGGACACCTTCGAGGAGAAGGTGGCCGCCTGCGAGAAGCGCGACCATGACGCGTTCGAGCATCTGTTCCTGGCCGACGATGACACGCTTGATTTCGAACATCGTTGATTCAAGGGTTTCGCGGGCGTCGCGGAACGCGGCGACGGGGCTCTGCGCTCCATCGGGGAAGGCGGTCAGCGCGGCCTGTGGTTCTTCCATGATTTGCCTCCAGGTTGGGGAGCGGGGGCCCGGTATCGCCGCCGCAGATGCAGCTTCGCCGATCGGGTGCTAAGCCATGGTAAATCAGGGTGGCCGTTGGCCGTTGGGCATTGGCCGTTGGCGAACGCCGCATCAGTTCTGGCGCGCTCCCTTAGTGCCGCTCCGCAGAGATGGGTATCTGAAAATAAAGCGTCGGAGTGGTGACGCGGCATCCTGCCCTCACCCCCGGCCCCCTCTCCCACTGCGGTGGGGGAGGGGGAGTAGATCGCGGATCAATTCCAGTACGGTTCTCTGTGCCGCGGTAGTTAGGGCTCGTCAGGCAATAACGTATCCACTCTTGGAATCTGGTCCGGATTTACGATCTGTATCGTTTATTGACTGACAGATCGTTAGTGCTCATCGCTCACAGCTCACTGCTCATGGCTCACCGTTTCCGCGCGACCCAGACCTCTTCTGAGGGCCACTGGCGCG
>JAYUAG010000354.1:0-1583 GCA_043741475.1 Thermoflexaceae bacterium
CGGCC
The DNA here is from genome assembly GCA_043741475.1 of Thermoflexaceae bacterium. Classification (GTDB taxonomy): domain Bacteria; phylum Chloroflexota; class Dehalococcoidia; order Tepidiformales; family Tepidiformaceae; genus JAGQHB01. Next base: position 6 of record JAYUAG010000354.1, read on the forward strand.
GGTCCAACAACGCAGCCTAGAGACATAGGGGTTGCTCAGACGGCGACGGGGTCCGCGAGGACCCCGAAGGAGGCGTGCATAACAGCGCGCACCGGCAGTGTCCAGCATTCTGTTGGCATTTGTTAGCCCCAAGTTGAGATGTCCCTTTTGAGCAAAGTTGAGATGTCCCCTTTTTCTGCGAGGAGCGGGAGGGGTGGACGTGGCTGGGGGCATACTATCGATGAGCGCGAAGGAGCGGGACCGTCTGGCTGTGATCAGGCGGGTTGCGGGTCATGAACTGAGGCAGGAACGGGCGTCGGAGCTTTTGGGGGTGGGCGTGCGGCAGGTGAAGCGGCTGGTGGCGGCGTACCGCCGGTTCGGCGACCGGGGTTTGGTTTCGGAGCGGCGGGGGAAGCCGTCGAACAACGCGCCGGACGAGGCTCGGGTGCAGCGGATCGAGGCGGCGGTGCGGGAGCGGTATGCCGATTTCGGGGCGACGCTAGCGGCAGAGAAGCTGCGCCAGCACGAGGGGATCGCGGTCTCGAAGGAGGCTGTGCGCCAGATCCAGATCAGGCTTGGTCTGTGGCGTCCCAAGGCGCGGCGCGGCAAGCGTGTGTTCCAGATTCGCGAGCGTCGCCCTCGGTTTGGCGAACTGATCCAGATCGACGGCAGCCACCATGCCTGGCTTGAGGATCGTGCGCCCAAGTGCGCGCTGATCGTGTTCATCGACGATGCGACGGGCCGTCTGACGGGGCTGTCGTTTTCGCCATCGGAGACGACGCGCGCGTATCTCGATGTGCTGCGCGGACATGTTCTGGCGCATGGGGTACCGCTGGCGTTCTATTCGGACCGTCACGGGATATTCCGCATCAATGCCAAGGAGATAGCGAACGGCGACGGGCTGACAGCGTTTGGTCGCGTGATCGGGCGTCTTGGGATCGAACAGATCTGCGCGAGCACGCCTCAGGCGAAGGGCCGTGTCGAGCGGGCGAACCAGACGCTGCAGGATCGTCTGGTGAAGGAGCTTCGCCTTGCTGGCATCTGCGACTATGCGGCGGCGCAGGCGTTCCTGCCGGGGTTCATGGCGCGGTATAATGAGAAGTTTTCAGTTGAACCGCGCACTGCAACTAATGCGCACAAGCCGTGGACCGGCGGGGCCGAAGCCTTGGATGCAACTCTTGCCGAGCATATCGAACGCCAGCTCTCGAAGGCGCTGACGTTCTCGGCTGGCGGGGCCATCCACTGCATCAAGACACGGCATGCTGGCATCGCATTTCGAGGCGCGAAGGTGACGGTGCGGCGCTATCTCGACGGGCGAATGGATGTCGTCTTCAAGGGCCGCGTGCTGCAGTATACGACCGTGCGCCGCCTGCCCGGTGCTGCCGCAATCGAGGACGAGAAGACGCTGGACGCGCGGGTCGATGCGATTGCGGCACGATGCGATTGCGGCACGAAGTGAAGCGGAGCCCCAAAGCCCGGGGGCATGGACGGCCCGGGCCGGATAGAGCCCGGCCCGCCCACACCCCCTCCGGCGGAGCATGTGGCCAAGAAAGTGAAGGCCGCTCGACACTCAAAGGGGACATCTCTACTTTGCCAGAG
>JAYUAG010000355.1:0-1579 GCA_043741475.1 Thermoflexaceae bacterium
CGATGCCCTGGCGGCGCAAGTCCGTGGTGCGGCGGTAGACCTCGGCACGTGCGGGCGAAACGCCGGATGCCCCGGTCAGGACAAGGAAGGCCAGATCGGGGCAGGCCGGACCCGCCTTCGCCGCCACCCAGGCGCCGTTGCTGTAACCCCAGAGTCCGACCCGCCTGGGGTCGATGGCAGGTGCGCCTCGGAAGAAGCGGTGGGCGGCGGCCGCGTCTTCGGCGAGGACTCTGAGGTCCATGTTCTTGTCGCCGCCTGATTCTCCTTCGCCGCGCCGGTCGAAGAGGAGCGCAGCCACGCCCGCCGCGGCGAATCGTTCGGCGTAAACCCGGTAGAAGTCGCGCTCTCCGATCCCCGCCCCGTGGAGGAGCACGACGGCGGGAAACGGGCCGGGGCCGGATGGGTAGACCACCTCGCCTGCGAGACGGGCTTCTGAACCCTCGAACGCTGCTGGCTCGACCCGTTGCGTGTCCACGGCGTAAGGCTGACGTATCGGCCGCACGACTGTCCACAACCCCCGGCCGCTTTCGGGATGGGGGGCTGCTCAGGCGCTCCGGCGCGGTGTAACGTGCGCGCTGACGCCGAGACACGGTCTCGCGTCCTTGGGGAGGGCTTGACCATGACCGAGCGACACCTTTTTCCTGCGGCCGGTTGGCGAGCGTGAGTAGCGCGACGGGCCGGGCGCTCGACGAACTCTGCATCAACACGCTTCGCACGCTCGCCATGGATACCGTGCAGGCGGCGAAATCGGGGCACCCCGGCACGCCCATGGGCGCAGCGGCGATGGCCTACACGCTCTGGTCGCGTCATCTGAAACACAACCCTGCGAACCCGAAGTGGGCGGACCGCGACCGGTTCGTACTCTCTCCCGGCCACGCCTCCGTGCTGCTCTACAGCCTGCTCTCCCTGACCGGCTACGACCTGCCGCTGGACGAGTTGAAGCGCTTCCGCCAGTGGGGGAGCCTGACGCCCGGCCACCCGGAGTACGGCCACACCGCCGGGGTCGACCTGACGACCGGGCCGCTGGGATCCGGATTCGCCACGGGCGTCGGCTTCGCGATGGCGGAACGCTTCCTCGCCGACCACTTCAACCGCCCCGGCCACACGATCGTCGACCACTACACCTACGGCATCTGCAGCGACGGCGACCTCATGGAGGGCATCTCCGCCGAAGCGGCCTCGTTCGCGGGCACGCTCAAACTCGGCCGGCTGATCTACCTTTATGACGACAACGAGATCTCGATCGAGGGCGACACCGACCTCGCCTTCACGGAGCAGGTCGGGGCGCGGTTCCGGGCGTACGGCTGGCACGTCCAGCGCGTCAACGGGAACGATGTCGACGCCGTTGACGCCGCTCTGGCCGCGGCAAAGGCGGAGACGGAGCGGCCTTCGCTCATCGTCGCGCGGACGGTGATCGCCTTCGGCAGCCCGCATAAGGCGGGGACGGAGGCGGCGCACGGCGCGCCGCTCGGCGAAGACGAAGTGCGGCTCACCAAGCAGGTCTTCGGTTTCCCGGAGGACAAACAGTTCTACGTGCCGGACGAAGCCGCCGCAGCCTTCAGCGCCGCCACGCCCAAGG
>JAYUAG010000356.1:0-1577 GCA_043741475.1 Thermoflexaceae bacterium
CGTTCTATTCAGACCTGACCCCCGGCGGCAAGAAGCAAGGCTGGGTGGTCTTCGAAATCGCAGCGACGGCGACACCGAAGTGGATTCGCGCCGACCCCAATACGTTCGTCGCGAACGATCTCTACTTCGACGCGAAGTAGACGCGGGGGGCCGTTCCACTCGACGGGCCGCGGAACGCTCGAATCCGGCAGCCGCTATCCGAACCGCGACGGTCACGGGGTCGCTACGTCACGCTCCGCAAACGCCTGGGATGGTCGCTGCGGCCCCCCTTGCTCACGCGCGCGGTTCGGATGAAGTACGCGACCCGCGCCGCTTATGGAGCGTGGCCGGCCATTACCTCGATCACCGCGTCCCACTGTGGCGCAACCACAGACCAATCGAAGCGGGACGCCGACACCCGAAGGATGCCGCGCTCCGCTGGTGTTGACGGCGTCCGCAGCGCTGCCCGCAGGAGCGCGCGCAACTCGTCCTCGTCCTCCCACAGGGATCGGTCATGCAACTCCTCGGGGACGAAATCCGGGTAAGTAAAGCGTGCCGGTAGCACGGGGAAGCAGCCCGCCGCCAGCGCCTCGACGATACCCACGCCGAAGAACTCGTGGCGCGTGGTGCTGACGACGATGTTGCTCCCAAGCAGCAGGCGGTGATAGTCCGCCTCCCGCTCGATTTTTCCGAACTGCAGCACCCGGTCCGGGAGCGCGTGGCGCAGCTCGGCCATGGCCGGATGCGGGTTGGGGCCGGGGTCGCCGGCGAGCGCCAGGCGGAAGTCGAAGCCCTCGGCCGCGAGCGCCAGCATCGCCCGCGCGAACACGTCCGGGGCCTTGTCGAACTCCCAGCGGTGGTTCCAGAGGATCTGCGGCGGGCCGGTCTCTCGTTCGGGCCTCGCCGCGCTCAGGAGTTCGCCCAGCTCCACTCCGACAGGGAGGACGCCGCTCTTCGCTTCGATCTCGTCGATTGCGTCCGCCACCAGCCAGTTGGTGGGCTCGGCGCTGAGAGTCCGCAGCGCGCCAAGGAAGTCAACGCGGTGGAAGGCGGAATTGAAGAACACCCGATCGGCGGCGCGAGCAGAGAGGTAGTTCATCGCCCCGAACCAGCTGTTCAGCTTCGTCCCGCGAATGCGTGGATAGGTGAACTGGTTCTCGTGGAAGTAGACGATCACCGGTGTGCGTTCGAAGTGCGGCCGCGTCAGCGCGAGGAATGTTGGCAGGTCGAGCATGTCTGAACAGGCGATGAGGTCGAAGGTTCCGTCGAGCGCCTTCGCCGCCAGCGCTAGCTCCTGCGCGCCGCGGCGCATGCGTGCGCGCCATTCGCCGCCGGCCAGGGTCAGCGGCACGATCTCGTGGGCGCTGTGCCGGACGAGCCCGTCGAGGAAGGCGGCGTGGCTGCCGCCGTAGAACGGCTCGACGAAGAGGACGCGCATCGCCAGCCATCCTGAGGTTGAGCGCACCCACCGGCAACGCGCTCAGAGCTCTTCGGGAGAGTCGGACGCTAAGCACCCTCCCCTGTATCCTCACCGGGCCGCGGCCAGACCTGACCGTCGCGCCAAATCTCGACCCCAGGGATACGCGCCCCATGGCTGT
>JAYUAG010000357.1:0-3995 GCA_043741475.1 Thermoflexaceae bacterium
GGCGCCTGGGCCAGCCTCGGGGGGGTCCTTTCGACCGAGTAAACGACAAAACTGCGTGTCGGGGAGCCCACGTCTCCTCGACTGCGGCGGAACGGATAGACCGCGGTGTCCTGTCGGAAGACGGCACAGCGCTCGTTGAGGCTGCTTGACCCGGCCACGGCGCGAGAGGGGAGCTGCGTACCGAGCACCGTTCACCATAGTTGTTCGCGGCGAACGCCACGTCGCGGCAATGCGAACCGAAATCGAGTTCGGCTAGCCCTCGCTTTGGGACGGCAGCAGAACCTCGTCGGCACGTGCCGTGGACAGAACCGCCGGCCGGATCCCGACAATGACGCATTTGTTTCCGAACCCGCCGATCAACGCATTCGCGATTCTCCAACTGACGATAGACGCGCGGAAGAGCCCAGGTTTGCTTGCGAGCGCGAAGAGTCGTCCGGGAGTATGGCTGTAGTACATCGCGTAACGTTGAGCGCGAACGACGTCGAAACCGTCCGCGCGAAGCACGCCAGCGACCTCTGCTGTCGTCACGCGGGCCACACGGTTTCCGGCGTCTTCGCGGTCTCGCGCTAGTCCCAGTCGCACGGCTAGCGCCGTCGCCGCTGCCCGCGCAGGCTCCGTCACGGATATCGCCTTGGAGGCCACACGCACCATCTCCTCAAGGCCCGCTTCCGGCCTCGGAAGATGGTGCAGCCCATCGTGCACGTACGCCAGGTCAATCGAACGGTCAGGGAACGGGAGGTGCTCGACGTCCGCTACCAATGGAAGGATGGGGAGACCGTACCGCCTCGCGCGTTCGGCTGAGCGGCGAGCGGCCCCGAGCGAGATGTCAGACGAGATGACGGTCGCGCCCGCCCGCGCCAGGAATTCGCCATCCATTCCAGAGCCACCACAGACCGTAAGGGCGATGGCGCCTGGAAGCAGCGGCTTAATGCCGGCGACGCTTCGGCTGAACTTCTCCCCAAGCAGAAAGCGATAAAGCCTTGGACAGCCGTGCGGTCGGACGATTTCGAACTCCTCGGCCACGTTGCGGTCGAAGAATTCTGCTTGACGACGCTTGTGACTGTAACGGTGATGGTCAAGCTCGTCGTGTCCTGAGGCGTCTTGGTCGAGAAGCATCACCGGAATTCCGTCGATCACGGGATAGCCACGGGAGCATGCGCCACATATGGCCCCTTCGCGCGCCCACACAAGCGATCCGCGACAACCAGGGCAGTCGAGGAGCGACCGAAGGTCGCGCTGAGAGGTCTCAGTTTGCATGGGATCGCTGGGCGCCTTTCCGCTTGCGCTGATACTCGAAGGCTGCTTCGAACGCCCGAACGTGTACGTCCGCACAGAGCTCAACATCGTAGCGTTCCACCGCGCGCTGACGAGCGGCTTCGCCCATCCGGGTGCGCATCACCGGGTCGTTCAAAAGGCGAAGGGTCGCGTCCGCGATGGCCTGCGGGGCGAGGGGTGGCACGACGAAGCCGGTCACGCCGTCCTCGACTACCTCGCGCACCCCGCCAACGTCGGTCGCGACGACTGGAATGCCGCACGCGAGCGCTTCGAGTATGACCGTGGGAATGCCTTCCGAACGCGGCACAGCCGTGAGCAGAAAGACGTCGAAGGCGGGTAAGAACTCGGCGACGCGGGCCCCTGGGTCAACAAATGCCAGCGTAGCCGCGTCCGCCAGCCCCAGTTCCTCGGCCTCAGCTCGCAGTCCGCGCTCGTAGGCCGACTGCGTTGGCGTATGGGCGCCTAGCACCCGAACCGCTAGCTCGGGCTGAGCCGACCGAATCCGCGCCGCTGCCCGCAAGAGGTACTCGTGCCCCTTCTGGGGATTGAGATTGCCCACCGTGCCGATCACCTGGGAACCGTCCGCTATACCAAGCTCCTGTCGGGCAGATGTTCGGCGTTCCGCGTCGGGGCGGAACACGTTCGTATCGACCGGCGGGAAAAATGGAACCAGCCGACTGCCCAGCGAAGTGGCCCCCGGGTGCGCCCGCGCAACTTCCATGCCCGTGCTCATGATTACGTCGGCGAGTCGCGTGACGACGGGCATCATCAACCGCCGCAACGCCATTGGTGGCCGCGTATCGACGATCTGCCACACCAACGGAACCCCTTCCAGCCGTGCAGCGATGGCGGCGTGGGGATTCACTAGCCCACACACCAGCACGATGTCGATTGACCGCTCGCGAATGAGTTGGCGAATCGCGCGGACCTCCCCGGGGAAGCCGGTGAGAAACCGCAACTGAAGCAACGGGTCAGGCTGCACACGTAGCCTGTGAAGCGGCATGGTGACGGTTTCCACCCCGGCGCTTCGAAGCCGCTCGGCCGCGTTACCAAGTTCGTTGGGCAAGAGTGCAATAGTCCGGTAGCCGCGCGCAGCCAGCGGCCCAGCCAGCCGCAGCGCCTGGTTATGCGGCCCGCCGAAGACCGGGTAGTGGACGACGTGGAGAAGTCGCACGGGGCCTATCACCTGCGCTTGACCGCGATTGCATCGAGGCGGTAGCCGAAGACTGCGGGAGCCAAGCGCTCCAAGCAGCGGTACAGCCGGGTGCCCGCCCCGCCCCCTAGCCGCCTTCCCACCCACGGCACGTCGCGGATGAAGCCACCGCCGTGACCGCCGACACGAACGGATGCGTAGCCAGAGGTTCGTAGCATCCGCCTAAGAGCACCCCGGTTGAAGAACCGGATGTGTGGGTCCCGCCAGGGCTGCTCCACTGAGAGGTTATCTCCGACCGGATTCCATCGCCCAAGCATCGCGAGGTCGAGCCGTCGACGCCAGTACGCCATGTTGGGGACTGTCGCGAAAAGGACGCCTCCTGGCTTCAGCACTCGTGAGATTTCCGCGGCGGCAAGTTGAGGCTGAAAGAGGTGCTCGAAGACCTCGATGCACACCACCAAATCGAAGGTGCCGTCGGGGAAAGGCAGAACAGACGCGTCCTCAATCAGCCGCGCGTCGAGTCCCAGCGCCTGCGCATCGCGCACGGCGTTGGCAGAGATGTCCACCCCGATGTAACTGCAATCATGGCTCTGGAACCAGAGGCCGGCAGCACGACCGTCGCCACACCCAACGTCTAGAACCTTTGCCCCAGCACGTGTGGCTGACTCGAAACGAGTGGTCAGGGCTGGCGTCAATTGCCCATGCGGATAGAAGCCTCGTTCCGACCAATATTCTTCGTAATAATCTTTCACCGTCATTGGTAGTTCTCGCGCCTCCCGGAATCTTCCTCGCTCATGCCCCCAGACTCTGGGAGACGAACCGTGGTTGTGTCTTCATTCGAACGAAACCGTACGCGAAAGATGGCACGTTTTAAGCCCATCCAAGGTGGCCTCAAGAATGGAAGATAGGTACGAACAAATCCTTTCCACCTATAAAATATATGGATCAACCTTTCGATTCTATTATATTGTTGCGGCTACCTATTCTGCGTTGCAGAGACTAGGGCGCGCGACATGTTGGGACGCTCAACCCCTGCCGAGGTCGAGGGACCGTTGCAATCGTACCTCTCACATCCCGCTTCACCTGCCGCGTTTGCGGGGCGTCGAAAGCATTCGGTCAACCATCCCCTCGAACTCGCCTGCCCACCAGTCGATCGTTCGCGTCCGCACGCTCTCGAAGGCAGCCCGCCCCATCTCACGACGAAGTTCGTCGTTCGTGGCTAGCAGCGTCATCTTGACGCGAAGCGCTTCCGAATCCGCTGGAGGGACGATGAATCCCGTCACGCCATCGAGGACCCGCTGGCGGATTTCCCCCGCGCTTTGGGTTGTGACCACGGGCAGGGAGGAGGCCATGGCTTCGTCCACCACGTAGCCGTATGCGTCACCGAGCGTAGAGAACACCAGGGCGTCTGCGAGTCCGTACCACCCGGGCAGATCCGGTTGTTGTACGAACCCGGCGAACACAACATTCGGCAGTTCAGCGGCGCGAGCGCGATACCGCGCTTCGTCGATACCATCGCCTACCATCATGAGGCTCGCCCGAACGCCATCACGGCGGAGCGCCTCGT
>JAYUAG010000358.1:0-1568 GCA_043741475.1 Thermoflexaceae bacterium
TGATCAAGGTCGAACGCCCGGGCGGTGACGGCGCACGTGCTCTCGGCCCGTTCTTCGAGGACATCTCGGGTCCCGAACGGAGCGCGACCTTCCACTTCCTCAACACCAACAAAGAATCCATCGTGCTGGACCTCAAGAATCCCGCCTCAGGGCAAGTGCTAAGCGCGCTCCTGCGCTCGGCCACGCTGATTGTTTCCAGCTTCGAACCGGCCGTGTCGGAGCGGCTCGGACTCGACTACGCGGCGGTCGCGAAGATGACGGCTGTCCCGCTGGTAACCCTCACCAACTTCGGATGGGACGGGCCCTACCGCGACTATCGCCTCTCTGACACGGTGCTCTACGCCATGGGCGGCGAGATGTTCAGCCACGGTCTCGCCGACCGGGAGCCGCTCAAACTCGGCGGCACGGCCGCACTGCTCCAATGCGGCGCCATGGGCGCCATCGCCGCACTTGGCGCGATTCATGCATTCGAACACCACGGTCTTGGGCAACACGTCGACGTACCCCTGTTTGATGCGCAGATCAACAGTATCGACAGACGCAGTTCGACTATCCTCGCCTACCGCTTTTCCGGTCGGGTGCAACAGCGTCCGGTCGCGGCCTCAGCCGGAATCGCCGGCGGAATCTACCCCTGCGCCGATGGCCACGTCGAGGTCACGGCTTCTGCTGGCAACTACTGGGATCGCTTCGTCGAGATGCTCGATGAGCAAGTCCTCCGCGAACCGCGCTGGTCGAACCCCGCCATCGGCATGGATCCGGCCGCGAGGGAGGAGGCCGATAGCATCATCTACCCCTGGATGCTGGCCCATACCAAGCGCGAAGTCTGGGAATTGGCACGCAAAGCGCACGCCATTGCGGCGCCGTTGTACACCGCCCGGGACATCTTCGAAGACCCTGTCCTGCGCGAACGCGGGCTGTGGGACGAGGTCGAACATGCGGTCATCGGCCGCATGCCCATGCTCGGCAGGCCGTACCTGCTGGACAAGACGCCGTGGCGAATCCGGCGGGCGGCGCCACTGCTCGGCGAACACACGGACGCAATTCTGACCGAACTTGGCTTCGGTGGGCCAGGGATTGCCGAGCTCAGGCGCCAGGGAGCGGTCGCATGAACGAGTACCTCCCCCTCCAGGGCATCCGTATCTGCGACTTCACCGCCGTCTGGGCGGGCCAAACCGCATCCATGTACCTCGCAGACCTCGGCGCCGAGTGTATCAAGGTCGAGAACCCGTACATCTGGAACCCCATGACGCGCGCCGTTGCGCCAAGAATTACGCCCGCGATGGCCCAGGTCTTGCCACCATGGCCGGGAGGGCACCCGCCGGGAGACCTCCCGAGGCCGTGGAACAGCGCACCGGGTTTCATCCATCTTCAGCGCAACAAGAAGTCGTTCACCGTCGATAGCCGCCGTCCCGAGGGACTCGAAATCGTGAAGGCGCTGATCCAGAGCTGCGACGTCATCGCCGACAACCTCGCGCCGGGCACGCTCACGAAGATCGGCCTCTCCGACGAACAGATCCGCGCGGTCCGGCCAGACATCGTTATCCTCCATATGCCCGCCTTCGGGCTGT
>JAYUAG010000359.1:0-1567 GCA_043741475.1 Thermoflexaceae bacterium
TCTTGTTCATCACCCTGACCGGTTCCTGCGCAGCGGAGGCGGCATAGGGGTTGAAGGGCAGGAAACGCGGGATCTGGTCCAGGTAGAGCTGACGGCCCAGATGAGCACGCATCGCCGCGCAGGCGCCAGGTGTGAGGATGCCATCGACCGCGATCAACTCCATGAGTCGAGAGAGCTCCCGTGGCGTCGATAAGGAGTGAGCGCGCGGCCCACCCGCCGGATCGGCGGGCAGCACGTAGCGCGTCTCCTTCAGCCCCGCTTCGCGCGCCGCATGGTTGACGCGTTCGATGCCGATGAGCGAGAGCAACTTGGCGGTGGCGACGTTGTCGCTGACGACGATCATGAGGCGGGCCAGATCTTCGAGGGTGAGCTGGAAGCCCGGCGTCAACTGCTGAAGCACCCCGGAGCCGGGGAGCACGTCGGTCTCGCGGATGGTGACGCGACGGTCGATCTCGAGCTCGCCCTGGAGCACGCGCCCGTAAAGGGCGAGAAGGACGACTACCTTGACGGCGCTGGCCGCCGGCATCACTGCGTCGGCGGCGTAGCAAACTTCATCGCCTGTACCGAGGTTGTGGGCGTAGCAGCCGAAGGCCCCACTGAACGCACCCACCTCGCGGTCGATCGCCGCGAGAATATCAGGGTCGCCCGTGGCCACCGGTTGTGTCACCACTTCACCGCCTCGACGCGACGCTCGGCCGCAGTTCACCGCCTCGACGACGCGACGCTCGGCCGCAGTTTACCGCCTCGACGCGCGGCGCTCGGCCGCGCGGTCATGCTACAGCGGCACGGCGTTCTTCGTCGTCGAGCCGGGCGGCGAGGTCGCGTACGCGGCGGTCGGCGCCCGTCACGACTGGCCGGAAGTGGCTGAAGCAGAGCATTTCAAAGTCGAGCTTCGCGAGCCGGCTGATCGATGCCCGCGCTTCATCGAGGTCCGCGCTGAAGAGGCGGCTGGGGAGCATCAGGCGGCCCATCTTGTATTGCATGGCATCGCCGACGAGGAGGACGCCGCGCTCCGGGAAGTGGAGCGAGATGCTTCCCGGCGTGTGGCCGGGAGCGTGGACGACGCGCATGCCGCCGAGCACGGGCAGTTCGTCACCGTCGTGGAGTTCCTGGTCGACGCGGGCGGCGCCAGGGTCGTTCTTCAGCAGGTAGCCCGAGATCAGGCGGGCGATGAAGGGGTGTGTGCAGGGGTTCGGGAGCGGCTCACCGCTGACGACCGCTGGCGCCTCGGCAACATGGACCGCGGTGTGCGCGGGGAGCACTCGCTGCAGTTCCGCCAGCCCGCCGACGTGGTCGATGTGGGCGTGAGTGATGACGATGGTGGTGATATCAGTGGCACTGCGGCCGATCTCGCGAACCGCTTCAAGGATTCGGCGGCCGGAACCCGGCGAGCCGGTGTCGATGACGGTGATCCTGTCGTCTTCCACGGCCAGGTAGGCGCGGGAACCGCGGGTGCGCACGGAGAAGAGGCCCGGCGCAACTTCGCGTGTGAGGCGCAGGGCGGCGGGCCGGATTTCCGCCCAACGGGCAGCGGCCTGTTCGAAGTGGTCGTCAAAGGCAAGTGGCA
>JAYUAG010000360.1:0-20503 GCA_043741475.1 Thermoflexaceae bacterium
GGAACACGGCATCAGACCGCTTCAAGGAGATGTGCGATGACCGATCCGCCTCGCCAGAAGAAGAATCCCTGGGATAGCGACGACGACGACAGCATTTCCATCACCGAGAGTTCCTACCGCGAAGTGCAGGCGCTGGGCATCGGTCCGGATCTCTTTGTCGGCGGCAAGAAGGTGGAAGTCGTCCCGGACATCGAAGCGCGCGAGATGACCGTCATCTGCATGGTCGGCAAGGGTGGGCGCTACTTCAAGGATGACGTCCAGGGCAAGTGCGACCGCTGCGCGATCGAGATCTTTCACCGGCCCCATGTGCCGCTTGGCGCGATCCTGATCTGCACGTTCTGCTATCAGAAGCAGGCGACAGAGAAGGGGCAGCCAAATCTGCTGAACCAGCTTCGCAGCCAACCACGGCCTTCGAACAACTGAGCGACAGGGAGCAGCGGCAGCAAGCCTCGACCACGTCTCACGCGGCGAATGGATGACCACCCATGTTGCCGCAGGCGGGACAGCGCGGCGTCCGGGTGACGCGCGGCGACTCCGTGAAATGGAAGTGGGCGCGGCAACGGTCGCACTCCAGCCGCTGGAACATTTTTCCTTCGTCACGCTTGCGCGCCCACATGGGCTCGGTCGAGCCGGTCATCGTTGGTTAGCCTCGTGGATGCAATAACGTCCTGTTCCGGGCGGAGTTAATGGCCAGGCCACTGGTATACTCCGCCGATGCAACGCCCACGCCGCCACCTTCTTTCCACGGCCGACCTCTCGGCCGTGGAAATTGCGTCCTTGCTGGACCTCGCGCTCTCCCTGAAACGAGCGCCGCGACGGCTCCTCGAGGGCCGTCAGCTCGCGCTGCTCTTCGAAAAACCGTCGCTCCGCACGCGTGTCAGCTTCCAGGTGGCGATGCGCCACCTGGGCGGCGAGACGATCTACCTCGCCCCCCAGGAAGTCGGCCTCGGGGAGCGCGAGCCGATCAAGGATGTCGCGCGCGTCCTCGCCCGCTACGTCGATATTGTGGCCGTCCGCACCTTTGGGCAGGAGATCATCACCGAGTACGCGGAGCACTCCGCCATCCCCGTCGTGAACGCACTCACGAACGAGGAGCATCCCTGCCAGGCGCTCGCCGACCTCCTCACCCTGCGTGAAAAATTCGGCGACCTCAAGGGCCGCTCGCTCGCGTTCGTGGGCGACGGCAACAACGTCTCGACGAGCCTCGCGCTGACAGCTGCTTCGCTGGGTATGGATGTACGCGTGGCTACGCCGCGCGGCTACGCTCTGCCCGAGTGGGCGGCGACGGAGGCGGCCGTGCGCGCGGCCGCCAGCGGCGGTTCGGTCGCGCTCGTGAACGACCCGCGCGAGGCGGTCGCCGGCGCCGACGTGCTGTACACCGACACCTGGACGTCCATGGGCTTCGAACGTGAGACCGAACGCCGGCTGATCGACTTCCAGGGCTTCCAGATCAATCGCGAGGTCGCCTCACTCGCGCGACCGGGGGCGCTGATCATGCACGACCTCCCGGCGAAACGCGGCTACGAGATCACGGACGAGATGATGGAAAGCGAGAACGCTATCATCTTCGACCAGGCAGAGAATCGGACCTGGGCGCAAGCGGCTGTGGTCGCCTTCCTTCTCGGCGCCGCACCCGGCGCACCGGCCTGAACGGGCTCTGGCGGAACGTGCGCTATCATCGACCGGGGGGCCATGGTCGTCGCTGATGTTTGACTACCAGCAGTTTCGCGAGATCGTTCGCGGCTTCGATGCGAGTTCCGCCGTTGAGGTGCTCTTCATCGCCGCCCTGATCTTCGCGGCCCTCCGCCTGATGAGCGGCACGCGGGCGATGGGACAGGCCCGTGCGGCGATCGTCTTCCTCCTCGGCGCCGTGCTGCTGGGCCGCGCCTTTGACCTCCGCACCGTGAACTTCATCGTGGACCGTTCGCTTCCCGCCCTGCTCGTAGGGGCGGCTGTGCTCTTCCAGCCTGAGCTTCGCCGGGGACTCGAACGCATCGGCCGTGCCGGCTTCCGCGGCTTGCTCGACGAGGCCGAGGAGTCGAGGACGATCACCTCGGTTGTGCAGGCCGCGACCGGCCTCGCCGCCGAACGCCACGGGGGCCTGATTGTGTTCGAACGGGGCACGCGCCTCCAGGAAATTATCAACACCGGGATCGCGGTCGATGCGCGCGTCTCGCCTGAACTGCTGGCCGGCATCTTCTATCCCAACTCGCCCATGCACGATATGGCTGTTGTGGTGCGCGATGAGCGAGTGGTGGCCGCGGGCTGTGTCCTCCCGCTCGCGAGCGAACTGCCCGCTGGTCACCGCAGCCTCGGCACCCGCCACCGCGCCGCGATTGGTGTGACGGAGCACACCGATGCGTTCAGCGTCGTGGTCTCCGAAGAGACCGGCGAGATCAGCGTGGCCTACGGCGGACGGCTGGTCGTCGCGCCCGACGAGCGCCGCCTCCGCGCGATGATGGAGGCGTTGCTCGATGCACGCGTCGCCGCCCGCCCCGCCAGGCGTTCGGCATGAGCACACCGGGGTTCATCGCCCGCTGCCGCCGGGCGCCCACGAGCGCCCTCCGCCTCCTCCGGGACGTTGGCGCCCATTGGGGCACCGCGCTCTTCAGCGTGGCTGCGGCCATGGGCATCTGGGTCGCCATCCAGGACGTCGACAACCCGAGGGTGGATGGCCGCGGCCCCGCGTCCGGCGGCATCGAGGTCGAAGCGGTGAATGTCCCGGACGGCTTCCTCGTCGAGTCCCTCCCGTCGGTAATCGTCCGCGTCGAAGCGCGCAAGGACGACCTCGCCTCACTTCGCCCGGGCGACTTCAAAGCCGAGGTGGATGTGGGGTCATTGAAGCCCGATTCCGAGACCAATCGTGTGCCCGTCCGCGTCGAATCGCGCCGCGGCGGAGTGAGCGTGATTGATGTGATTCCTTCCACCGTCGAGGTGCGGCTTGTGAAGGCCGGGCGACTTGAGCTGACGGTCACGCCTCGTGTCACCGACCCCCCACCCTCCGGCTACCGCGTCCGCCGCCTTGATGACCGCGATGTCGCGCCGCGGCTCGAGCCACCGCTCGTCACCGTTTCCGGGCCCGCCAACCTGGTCGAACGTGTGAGGACCGTGGAACTGGCCGTTAACCTCGCCGCCGCCCGCACAGACAACTACTCGGCTGAGGGCGACCTTGTAGCCCGCTCCGAGGACGGCAACGTGGTCGATGTCACCCTTTCCGTCCGCCGCGCACGCGCCACTTTCCAGGTCGAACAGGTCTTCTCCTCCCGTACTGTGGGATTGCAGCCGCGCACAACGGGAAGGCCCGCGGCAGGCTTCGTCGTGGTCGATATCGTCGTCGACCCGGCGGTCATCGAAGTCACGGGGCCAAAGGCGATTATCGACGCGTTGCGCGGTCCGCTTTCGCTCGAAGAGGTCGACCTTACCGGGGCGAAACAGACGATCACCGTCACCAAATCGATCGAACGGCCGTCGAACGTGTCTACCGAACGGCAAACCGCGGTCGTGCGCATCGAAGTGCGGGCCGTCGACCAGGCCGCTACGGTCTTCGTTGCTGTGACTGTCGAGGCGATCCCTACGGGCCTGACGGTGGATGTGGCCCCTCTTACCGTGCAGATACGGATTTCGGGCACGGTCGCCGCCATAGCCGCGCTCAAGCCCACAGACCTGAAGGCGATCGTTTCCCTCGCTGGTGCGGTCGTGGGCATCAACCCGAACCTCCTGCCTCGCGTTACCGGGCCGCCCGGTATCCGGATCGAGTCTGTCGACCCGATTGCGGTTACGCTGAAGTCGTTGGCACTCCCATGAGCAGCACCGCGGATCTTCCTCGCGTCGTCATTGTCGGCCGCCCGAACGTCGGCAAATCCTCGCTCTTTAATCGCGTCCTCGGCGAACGCCGCGCGATCGTCGAAGATGAGCCCGGCACCACGCGCGACCGGCTCGAGGCGGACGTCGAATGGCGCGACCGCCGCTTCCGTCTGATCGATACGGGCGGCTTCGAGACCGAATCCGAGAACGTCTACGCCTCCCTCATCGTGGACCAGATCCGCACGGGCGTGCGCGACGCTTCTGTCGTCATCCTCCTCGTCGATGCGCGCGATGGGCTCACCGCCAGCGACTACGACGTCGCCCAGGAGGTGCGCCGCTCCGGAAAGCCAATGATCCTGGCGGCGAATAAGGCGGACAACGACCAGCGGGAACTCCAGGCCCTCGCCGAAGCAACCGCCCTTGGCATGGGCGAACCGATCGGCGTGAGCGCGCTCCACGATATGAACGTGAGCGTCCTGCTCGATGCGGTCGTCGCCCGCCTCCCCGATTCGCCGCCGACAATTGAAGAAGACCGCGTCCGTATCGCCATCATCGGCCGGCCGAACGTCGGTAAGTCGATGCTCGTGAACGCTCTTCTGGGCGAGGAGAGGGTCATCGTCAGCGATGTCGCGGGCACCACGCGCGATGCCATCGACACCGAGTTGGAGACGCCCCAGGGCCGCTTTGTGCTGGTCGATACGGCGGGTATCAGGCGCCCCGGCAAACTCGGCAAAGGTGTCGAACGCCATTCGGTGATGCGCGCCACGGGCGCCGTCGACCGCTCCCAGGTCGCGGTCCTCGTCATCGACGGCGTAGACGGCGTGACCGCCCAGGACACGCACGTGGCCGGTGTCGCGATGGACGCGCAGCGCGGGCTGATCATCGCCGTGAACAAAACCGACCTCTGGGACGACCCGGAGGGCGCGAAGGAATGGGCGGAACGCCAGCTCCGGGGCCGCGTGAAGTTCGCGCCCTGGGCGCTCTTCACCTTCATCTCAGCCAAGGAGCGGAGGGGACTCGACCACCTCCTCGAGCTGGCCGTGGCCGTCCGCGAGGCGCGCCGCCGCCGGCTCACCACGCCGCAACTCAACGCTGCCCTGGGCAGGGCGCTCCGCGAACACGTGCCCCCACTTGTCCACAACCGCCGCTTCAAGCTGCTCTATTCCACCCAGGTGTCCGTCGACCCACCCACCTTCGTGCTCTTTGTCAACGACACTGAGTTGCTCCACTTCAGCTACCGGCGCTACCTCGAACGCGCCATCCGCGAGAGCGCGGACTTTGAGGGGACGCCGATCCGTCTGGTGCTCAGGGGTCGCGCGCCCGAGAATGCGCCGCAATGACGCTGGACTGGGTCGTCAACATCACCCTCGGCTACCTCCTCGGATCGGTCCCGTCCGGGCTGGTCGTGGGCTATCTTTGGCTCCGCCGCGACATCCGCGAGATGGGCAGCGGCAAGACCGGCGCCACCAACGTCCTCAGGACGGCGGGCAAACTGCCGGCTGCGCTTGTGGTGATCGGCGACATTTCCAAAGGCGCCGTGCCCGCCCTCGTCGGACGGTTCGTCTTCGATGACCCGTGGGTCGCTGCTGCTGGAGCGGCCGCGGCGGTCATTGGCCACAACTGGCCCGTGTTCGCCGGTTTCCGCGGTGGCCGCGGCGTCGCGACCTCGTTTGGCGGGATCCTCGGCCTTGCCCCGCTCTTCGCCCTGGGCTTCCCCGTCGCCGGCGCCGTCGTGATCGCGCTGACCCGCTACGTCTCCCTCATGTCCATCGTGGTCACCCCCCTCGCCGCTATAGCGATCGGCGCCGCCGCGCTGGCGGGCGTGGTCCCGGCCGCCGATGCCGCTTTCGGGCTCTTTGCCGTCGTGATCATCGAGGTGATGCACCTCCCCAACATCCGCCGGCTGCTCGCGGGCACGGAGCCTAAGATCGGCCGCGGCGGCGACAAGCCGGCGACTGGCTAGCGCTCCGGACGCCAGCTCCGCTCAATCGGCCCGCGGGCGAGTGCTACACTCGACGAGATGACCGCCTCCCAGCAAGTCCGCCAGGTGCTCGATATTGTCCGCCGCGGCGACCGTCCCCGCGCGGTGCAGCTCACCGTCCTCGCCGATCTCCCGGCTGCCGATGCCGCAGCCCTTCAGGAAGTCTGGCCCGCGCTCGGCCCGGCCAGCCGTCGCGACCTGCTCGTCCGGGCGACAGAACTCCTGGAGGACAACGTTGACCTGAATTTCACGGCGCTCGCACGCGTCGCCCTCGGCGACAGCGAACCGGAGATCCGGCAACGGGCGATCGAGGCGCTCTGGGAAAGCCGCGAGCGCGGTGTGGCCTTGCAGCTCGCGCGGGTGCTCCGTGGTGACGCTGAGGAGTCCGTCCGTGCCTCGGCGGCGTCCGCGCTCGAACCCTTCGTCGTCGCCCGCGAGCTCGAAGAATTCGACGAAGGGGACGGCGACGCGGTCGTCGAGGCGCTCCGCACCGCCATTGCCGACCCCGCCGAATCGGTCGATGTCCGGTCCCGTTCGCTCGAATCGCTCGGGGCCCGCACGCTTCGCTGGGTGGAGACCCTTATCAACGACGCCTACTTCGGCGACGACGAGCGGCTCCGCATCGCCGCGATCCGGGCGATGGGCCTTTCGGCGCAAGAGCGCTGGCTCGAATACCTTGACGACCTGGTCACGAGCGACGAGCCACTGATGCGTTTTGAGGCAGCGAGCGCCATGGGCGCGATCGGCTCCGAAGACAGCGTCGACCCGCTCACGGAACTCCTCGCCGACGAAGACGACGAGGTCGTGGCCGCCGCCGTTGGAGCCCTGGGGCTGATTGGCGGCGAAGACGTTATCTCGCGTCTGCGGCGGTTCGCCGAGCACACCGAGGGGGCCCTCTCCGACGCCGTGCAGGACGCCCTCGACGTCGCTCTCTACCTCGAAGACCCGGACATGCTCGCTTCGCGGATCGGCCTGTAGTGCGGCGGAGGCCGATCCAGGACGCAGTCTCGGCGGGCGGCGTCGTCTGGCGTCGATCGGAGGACGGCGTGATCGAGGTCGTCCTCTGCGGCCGCACCGCCCAGGGCCTCTGGGTGCTCCCCAAGGGTACGCCAGACCCCGGTGAGACCATCGAGCAGACGGCGCGACGCGAAGCGCAGGAGGAAACCGGCCTCGTCGTCGAGCTTGGCGCCCGTCTCGGGACGATCGACTACTGGTTCGCCGTGAAGGGCACGCGTGTCCATAAATACGTGCACCATTGGTTGATGCGGCCGACCGGGGGAGACATCGCCGACCACGACCACGAATTCGACACCGTGGAATGGGTCTCGCTCGAGGAGGCGCACCGTCGCCTCACTTACCCGGACGAACGGCGCACCGTTGAAGCTGCTGCCCGGGCACTGGAGCCAACCCCATGACGCCCGCTCCCCGACGCACGGCATACGACCACCTCGTTGTTGCCGCCGCGGGCGAATTGCGTATTCGGAAAAAACATCGCGACGACTTCGCCCAGGACTATGCCTGGCGGGTCGACCCGGCCCTCGCCCGATTCGATGGCGGACGCGCGCCGGAGCTGAGCTTCGCCGAGTACGTGCGCCGCGTTGAACGGGAAGCCCTTCTCGACGACCCGAACCGCCAGAGCTTCAGCATCGCGACCGGCGGGGGCGAACACGTTGGCAACGTGATGTACTACAACGTGTCCGCGGCACGCGACCGCGCCGAGTTAGGCATCACCATCGCCGAACCGGCGTGGCAGGGCGCCGGGCACGGAACGGCCGTCACGGTTGCGTTCCTGCGCTACCTCTGGGCCAACCACCCCTTCCGCCGCGTCGAACTTCGCACCCTCGGCTGGAACGAGCGCGCCTACCGCTGCTTCCTTCGCGCTGGCTTCGAAGCTGTTGGCGAGACGGGCAGCGGCGAGGGACGTGTCGTGGCCATGGAGGCTCGCCGCGAGTGGTGGCTGCTCTGGGATAGCGAGGGCCGTTTCGAACGCGTGGCCAATCGGTGATGTGACACAATGGAATGTGGACGGTCGCAGCACTGACGCTTGGGCCGGGCAGGCCGATCTACTCGGTAGAGGGTCCTTTCGAGGCCCCTGACGGGGACGGTCATGGAGCATGGGTACGCCGCCACGAGTGGTAATCTCGCGATGGCCTCGGCGCCGAACGTAATGGACGAGCGCCAGGACCTCCGCGCTGGGGATGCAGCTGGCCGCGCTTTGCCGCCCCTGCCGCCGGCCCCCGTGCACCTCAACGACCTCCAGCTGCCGGACCGTTTCGTCGAAGACCTGACGCTGAAGACGCTGTACCGGATCGCGAACCCCACGCCGATCGGCATCGCTAACGCCCTGCGCGTGCAGCCGCTTATCGTCCGCGAAGCGCTGGAGGAACTGAAGCGCCAGCGATGGGTAGAGACAACCAGTGCCTCTGGACGGCTCGAATCGGAATGGAGCTACCGGCTCTCCGAGTTGGGCATGCGCGAAGCCGAACACGCCTTCCAGCGGAGCCGCTACGTCGGCCCCGTGCCGGTGCCCATCCAGGATTACTTCGCCGCACTCCAATACGACGCCGACATCGGTGCGCCCGACCCGGTGCGGCTCGCTCGCGCGCTCCAGCAGCTCGTGCTGGCGCGCGACATCGTCGCAAAGGTCTGTCTCGCGCTCACCTCCGGACGGCCGGCGATGCTCTGGGGTTCACCCGGCAACGGCAAGACGACGATCCTCGAACTCTGCAGCGAGGCCATCTTCGGCGTGACGATCATGCCCGTGGCGGTCTTCGTCAGCGGCCACATCATCCGGCTCTACGACGAACTCGTGCACGTTGCTGTTGAAGGGGACGACCCCTCCGAAGCCACGACCACCGACCGCCGCTGGCTCCGCATCCGCCGCCCCTTTGTGTTCGTCGGGGGCGAGTTACGCCCGGAAGACCTGGACCTGGCCTACGACGCGGCGGTCGGCTGTCACCAGGCGCCGCCTCACCTCAAGGCTCACGGTGGCCTGCTCGCGATCGACGACTTTGGCCGCCAGGCGGTGGCCCCGCACCAGCTCCTCAACCGCTGGATTGCGGCGCTCGAACGCGGCGAAGACACGACCACGCTGGTGACGGGCGAACGCATTACCTTCCCCTTTCGCAGCACGATTTGCTTCAGCACGAACCTCGAACCGCGCTCCATGCTCGAAGAGGCGCACCTCCGGCGCATCCCCTACAAGATCCGCATTCCCGAGCCGACGCCCATGCAGATGGCCGAGATCTTCCGCCGTTTTGCCTCCGCTATGGGCGTCGAAATCGCGGAGGGCGGCATCGAGGTGGTCGTGGACATGGTGGAGAAGGCTAGCGGTGGCAATCCCCGCAGCTGTCATCCCCGCGACGTGCTCCAGCTGATCATCGAAGAGGCTCGCTTCGTGAAGCGCCCGCCCGTCCTCGAACCGGGCGCTGCCCGCCGCGCCTGCGAGGTCTACTTCGCCACGAACGCCGCCGTCTGGGCCTGAACCCCATCGCCGCCGCCTCCGCCGGCGATAGCGCTGATCAGTCTGGCCAGCTGGCGCGCGCCATGCAGTAGCGACGGCCCCGGCTGCAGGATGTCCGGCGCCTTAATCTCGTGGATCTGGCCATGTCGCACGGCGGTCACGCCCTCCCACCCTCGCCGCGCGGCGATGCGCGATAGATTCGCCTTCTTCCCGCACCAGCTCGCCACGATCAGTTCCGGGTCGCGGGCGACTACCTCAGTGCCGTCCACTATCCGTTCCACTGCGGCCTGCCCGCGCGCGCGGTCCGCGAAGATGTCCTCGCCACCGCAAAGGTCGATCAGCTCGCTGACCCACGCTATGCCGGTGATGAGCGGGTCGTCCCACTCTTCGAAGAACACGCGCGGCCGTCGGGCCAGCGCGCTGGTGGAGTGCCGGATCTCGTCTAACCCCTGGTCGAAGGCTGCTACGAGCGCCGCCCCGGCCCCGGCGTCGCCCAGGATCCCGGCGATCTGCGCCATCGCCCGGCGCGTCTCATCGAGAGTGCGCTGGTTCGTGACGAACACGTTCACGCCCATGCGTATCAGATCTCGCGCGATGTCGGCCTGGAGGTCGCTGAAGCCGAGCACGAGATCGGGCTGAAGCTTCAGGATTCGGTCCACATGGGCGGTCGAGAACGCCGACACACGTGGTTTCTTGCGCGCTTCGGCCGGGCGGACGGCGTAGCCGCTCACGCCGGCCACGCAATCTCCGAAGCCCAGTGCGAACGCGATCTCCGTCGTTTCGGCCGTGAGGCACACGACCCGCCGCGGGCCGAGGCCGTCCGTCATCAGACTTCTTTCACGTCGTAGCGGTAAGCCTCGATCACGGGGTTGGCGAGCAGCCGCGCGCACATGGCGTCGACCGCCTTCCCCGCCCGCTTCGCATCCTTCGCCCGCAGCCTGAGCTCGAAGAACCGCCCCGCGCGCACTGCTTCCACGCCTTCGAACCCGAGCGAGCCGAGGGCGCCCGCGATCGTGTTCCCCTCCGGGTCGTTCACTGTCGGCTTCAGCGACACGTACACCTGGGCCTTGAAGCGGCGCTCCTTCGGCGTCTTCGGAGCATCCTTGCTTTTGGCCGCTGCCTTTGGGTCCTTCGTATCCTTCGTATCCTTCATTCGGGCAGATCCTCCCCGGTGAGCATGCGGTACACCGCGAGGTAGCGCTCGGTGGTGGCCTGCACGACCGCCGCGGGGATGGGCGGCGGCGCCGTCCCGTCCTTCCAGCCGCTCGCCGCGAGCCAGTCCCGCACGGGCTGCTTATCGAAGCTGGGCTGGGCGCCGCCCGCCCGATAGCCGTCGACCGGCCAGAAGCGGCTGCTGTCGGGTGTGAGGACCTCGTCGATCAGGATCACCTCTTCGTTCCACAACCCAAATTCGAACTTCGTGTCAGCGATGATGATGCCCCGCTCGCGCGCCACTGCGCGCGCATAGCCGTAGGTCGCGAGCGAGCGCACGCGCGCGGCCGTCGCGCTGGTTTCGCCGAGGAGGTCTGAGAGTTCTTCGAAGGTGATCGGCTCGTCGTGGCCGACCTCCGCCTTCGTGGTCGGTGTGAAGATTGGCTCGGGCAGCTCTTCCGACTCGCGCAGCCCGGCCGGCAGCTCGACGCCGCAGATGCTCGCGCTGCGCTGATACTCCTTCCAGCCTGAGCCGCTGAGGTAGCCGCGGACCACGCACTCCGCGTCCAGCCGCTTCGCCTTGCGGACGAGCATCGAGCGGCCGTAGTAGCGCTCATCCAGCCGCAGCGGCACGAGGCCCGCGTTCTCCTTCGTGATCAGCGCGATGAAGTGGTTCGGCACCACCTTCGTGATGCGTTCGAACCACCACGCTGATAGACGGGAGAGCACCTCGCCCTTGCGCGGCACTCCCGTCGGCAGGACTACGTCCGCCGCCGAGATACGGTCTGTGGCGACAATGAGCAGCCGGTCGCCGAGGTCGTAGGTGTCGCGCACCTTTCCCCGGTGGCTGCGATTGGGAAGGTCGCTTTCGATCAAGATGTCGTGCATGAAGAACCCCCGTCGTGAGAAGAGCTAAGGTGACTCCTGGCCCGCGTCCCCATTGTCACGGCGTTCACAGGCCTAGCCGATCGAACGTGGCGCCGATGTTCTTCAGGTAGAACCCGTAGTCGAAGAGGCCACTGAGCCCTGGTTCCGGAAGCCGGCCGGTCACTTCCGGGTCCTGAAGGAGGATTTCAAGGAACGGCCGCCGCACTCGCCACGCCTCCATCGAATGGCGCTGCACAACCGCGTAGGCGTCCTGCCGGGCCATCCCGGTCCCGATCAGTTCGAGCAGGACGCGCTGCGAAAAGACGAGCCCGAACGAGCCCTCCAGGTTCTCGCGCATGTGTTCGGGGTAGACCGTGAGCCGCTCCATGATCCCCGTGAAGAGGTTGAGCGCGTAGTCGAGCACCAGGCAGGCATCGGGGAAGATGATCCGCTCCGTGCTCGAATGGCTGATGTCCCGCTCGTGCCAGAGGGCGATGTTTTCCATCGAAGTGACCGCGTACCCGCGCAGAACCCGCGCGAGCCCCGAAACGCGCTCGCTTTTCTCCGGATTGCGCTTGTGCGGCATCGCGCTCGACCCGGTCTGGCCCTCATCGAACGGCTCCTCCACCTCACGCACCTCGGTCTTCTGGAGAGCGCGGATCTCGGTCGAAAACTTCTCAAGCGAGCCGCCGATGAGCGCCAGCGTCGTCACGAACTGGGCGTGGCGGTCGCGCTGGATGATCTGGGTCGAGGCCGCTTCCACACCGAGCCCGAGCCGCCGGCAGACGAACTCTTCCAGCTCCGGCGGCACGGACGCATGCGTCCCCACCGTCCCGCTGATGGCGCCCACGGCGATTGCGTCGCGCGCCTGTTCCAGCCGCACGCGATTGCGCCGCATCTCGTCCACCCAAACGGCGAGTTTCAGGCCGAAGGTCGTCGGCTCAGCGTGGACGCCGTGGGTGCGGCCAGTGCAGAGGGTGTCACGGTGGGCCGTCGCCTGGCGTTCGAGCACGGCCGAGAGCGCGTCCACACCGTCGAGCAGCAGGTCGCAGGCGTCCCGCAACTGGAGGCCCGTCGCGGTGTCCCAGACGTCGCTGCTGGTGAGACCAAAGTGGACATAACGACCCTCATCTCCCAGCGAGTCGCTCACGGAGCGGAGGAACGCGGTCACGTCGTGGTGGGTGATTGCGAGGTACTCGTTCACCTTTTCGAGGTCGAAGCGCGCGTTTTGGCGGATCGTCGCGGCCGCCTCTGGTGGTACCTGTCCGAGCTCCGCCCAGCCCTCGACCGCGGCGATTTCGACATCGAGCCAGCGCTGGAACTTCGCCTGGTCGGTCCACAGGGCGGCCATCTGGGGGCGCGAATAACGGGAGATCATGAGTGTCACAGCATACGCGCGGCGGCGCTCACGTTCACGCGCCGATGCGGAACGCGGTCGCGCCCCGTAGGATGCACCTCACACCCAGCGGGAGAGAGCCATGGAGTACTGCACCTACGAGAAGAAGGGCCACGTCGCCTACGTCACGATCACGCGCCCGGAGGTCTTCAACGCCCTTCACGCCCCGGCGAACCTGGAGCTGAACGGCGTCTGGGATGATTTCGCCGCAGACGACGACCTCTGGGTCGCCGTCTTCACCGGCCAGGGGGACCGCGCCTTCAGCGCCGGCAACGACCTGAAGTACACGGCGATGCTCTCGCGCCTCCCCGAAGCGGACCGCCCCAAGACGGCCTGGGCGGCCTCGGGCTTCGGCGGCCTCACCAGTCGTTTCGACCTCTTCAAGCCGATCATCGCCCGCGTGAACGGCTACGCCCTCGGGGGCGGCCTCGAACTGGCCCTCGCCTGCGACATCATCGTCGCCGCGGAGCACGCGGAGGTCGGCCTGCCCGAGCCACGGCGCGGCCTGATCGCCGGCGCGTTGGGTGTCCATCGCCTGCCCCGGCAGGTCCCACTCAAGGCGGCGATGGGCTTCATGCTCACCGGCCGCCACATCCCCGCCCGCCGCGCCTACGAACTCGGGCTCGTGAGCGAGGTCGCGCCCCTCGCCGAACTCGACGCCGTCGTCGATGGCTACGTCCAGGACATCCTCCGCTGCGCCCCGCTCTCCGTCCGCGCGACCAAAGAGGCCGCCATGCAAGGCCTCGAGACTTCACTGCAGGAAGCGAGCAAGGGCCGCTACGAGTGGGAGATGCGCCGCCGTCAGAGCGAGGATTCGGTCGAGGGGCCGCGCGCCTTCGCCGAGAAGCGCACCCCGAACTGGACCGGCCGTTAGCACGACGGGCCGGCCGCCCAGGTCGAACGCTCACAAGGAGGGCTGATTCCATGGCTAACGAAATCGAACGCCGCCGTTGGAACGATGAACAAATGGTGGCGGGCTGGCCGAAGCGCGAACGCTTCACCGACCGCGTCACGCGGTACGTGATCGGCGCCGCCGCGCCGGCGCCCGGCGAACGCGTACTCGATATCGGCAGCGGCGGCGGAAAGCTCTCGCTCGCGGCCGCCGCCGTCGTGGGCGCCGGCGGGCGCGTCGTCGGCGCCGATATCTCCCGCGGGATGTGCGCGCTCGCCACCAGCCGCGCCCAGGCTGCGGGCGTCTCCAACGTCTCCTTCGCAGCCCACGATGTCCAATCCGAGACCGTGCCGGGCGGCCCGTTCGACGTGGCAATGAGTCAGTTCGGCGTGATGTTCTTCGATGAACCAGTCACAGCCTTCACGAACATCCGCCGCCAGCTGAAGCCCGGGGGCCGCATCGCCTTCGCCTGTTGGCAGCCCATGGCGAAAAACCACTGGTTCCTCGGTCCGGCTGTAAGCGCCTTCGTAGCGCCGCCTCCGCCTCCCGCGCCGGGTAAGAGTCCGACCGGGCCCTTCGCGCTCGGCGACCCGCGGCGGACGCGCGAGATCCTTCGCGGCGCCGGCTTTACCTCCATCACCCGTTCTGGGCGTGGCCTCATCGTCCACGCACCGGCCGACTCGATCGGCGACGCCTCTTTCCTCGTCCTTCAGGGCGTGCCTCAGGCTCGCCTCGCCGAAGCGGAAAAAGCGATGAGCGCCCACGTCGACCGCTTCATGCAACCCGATGGGCTCTGCCGTTTTACACTGAATTTTCAGGTCTTCACGGCCCGCAACGTCTGACGACCTCTACTGAACCGTGAGGTCAAGGCCGTCCGCGGCGACGATGATCTCACCGGCAAAGTGCGGCCGGGCGAGCGCGATCAGTTCCTCCTCGCGTTCACCCTCATTCAGGTGCGTCAACACGAGCGTCTTCACGCCCGCCTCCGCCGCCACGCGCGCCACCTCGGTCACCTCACTGTGCGAGTTGCGGAAGCCGCGCGACATTGCCGCGGCGTAGCCCGCCGAGCGGTCCGCCACCCAGCGTTCGATCCCCGGCGCGGAATAGCATTCGTGCACGAGGACGTCCGCGCCACGGGCGAGTTCGACCATGATCGAGGCGGACGCTGTCGTATCACCGCTGAAGACGAGGATCCGTCCGTCGGCCTCCAGGCGCCGCGCGACCGACGTCAGCGCTGGTGTGTGCGGCACCTCGACGGTCCGCACGCGCAACCCCAGGACCTCGCGCTCATCGCCAGATTCGATGTCTTCCACGGGCGTGTGCAACGGTCCGCCGAACTTCCCGCCGCCGTAGGACACCTGCCGGGCCGCCTCGGTCGTGGCAGTCACGTAGGCGGAGGTGCCCCGCGGCCCTTCGATGAACGGCATCGGTAGCCGCGCCGACACCATGTGGGCGAGCAGCTCCAACAGTCCGGCCGCATGGTCCTGGTGAAGGTGGCTAAGGAGAATGCATTCGATCGTTTCGAGCGCGACGCCGTTGTAGACGATCCCCGGCATAACGCCCGGCCCGCAATCGAGGAGCAGGCCGCGGTCATTGTGTTCCAGGTAGATCGCGGTCGCGTTGCAGACGGCCAGCGCACCCGGTTTGCGGCGCAGGCCCCCGGCGGCCGTGCCCAGAAACGTCAGATTCACCGGTCGAGGACCGCGAACAGTGCGGCGACATCGAGTTCGAAGCCGGGCAGCGCTGCGCTGCGCAGCACGTCACCTGCGCCCAGTACGTCCCGGTCTCGGCGTGCTTCAAAGACTTCGACAGTCCGCGACACGGGATCGATGAGCCAGCAGGCTTCGACGCCGCCCTCGCGGTACCACTCGCACTTACGCCGCTGCGAGGCCATCGACTCGTCGCGCGAGCGTATCTCCACCGCTACCGTCGGGATGGAGTCGTCTCCGTTCGGCCGGCCTGGGGCCCACGCAGCGACATCCGGGATGAGGAGTCGTCCATTTAGGAGGCGTACGCGGCGTTCCGGGCCATAGTCCCAATCGGCGAGCGCTGCCGAGGCGTTGAACGCGATGATAGACTTCGCAGCGAGCCTGCCGTGATCGGTTTTTGGCACGGCCTTTTGTGCCACGATGCCGTCGTGCAGTTCGAGGTACGGCTTCTCTTCTGGCAGCTGCAGGAACGCCGCTTCGCTCATTCGCCGCCCATGGTAGCGAGAACGCTCCTCGGTCGGTGCGACGGCAAGACGTGAGGCCATGGGCCCGATTGTACCAGAACGGGACCCGCCTCACCGATCGAGGACCGCGAATAATTCGGCGACATCGAGCTCGAAGCCCGGCAGCGCGGCGCTGCGCAGCACGTCACCTGCGCGCAGCACTTCGCCGTCGCGGCCTTCTTCGAAGACCTCGACCGTCCGCGAGACAGGATCGATGAGCCAGCACGACCGGACGCCGCCCTCGCGGTACACCTCACACTTGCGCCGCTGCGAATCCATCGACTCGTCGCGCGAGCGCACCTCTACCGCGAGCGTCGGGATGGAGTCGTCGCCGTTTGGCTGATCCGGGGCCCAGTAGACCGTATCCGGGACATAAAGCCGGCCGGTACGCAAACGAATGCGCCGCTCCGGGCCATAGTCGCCGCCGGTTGCACGGGCATGGCTGCCGAACCGGTAGTCGATATCCCCAACAAGGCGCCCGTGGTCGGTCTTCGGCACGGCCTTTTGTACCACGATGCCGTCGTGCAGTTCGAGGTACGGCTTCTCTTCGGGCAGGCGGAGGAAGGCCGCCTCGCTCATGGACAGCCCATGGTAGCGAGAGCGTTCTTCAGTCGGCGCGGCGGCAAGACGCGAGGCCATGGGTGTCAGTCTAACAGCCGCCGCTCAGCCTGTGCGCCCAGGGCCGCGCGTCGCCGCCATCGGGTCTTCCGTGACTTCGACAAGGCCGCTGTTGACGTTCGGCAGCCGGTCGATGCCCACAGAGTCGAGCACTTCGATGTACTTCCGTAGCTGCTTCTGGCGCAGGCTGGCGAGCTTCTTCACGCCCACATTCAGCGACTCCATGCCGCCGCCCATGAGCAGTGCGAGCGATTCGCGTTCGGTGTGCGAGTGCTTCAGCTCCGTCGCCAGCGCGCTCTCGGCGCGGTTGAGCCAGAGCTTCATGAAGGTGCGGGCGTGCTCTTTGTGCTGCAGATACCAGAGCAGGTGGCGCTTGCCGTATTCGAGATGACGGTTCGAATCGCGTGCCAGCAAGGAGAAGAGCTTTGCGTCGAGCTCGGTCTGGGCGAAGTCTTCGTACGCCTCGAAGAGGGTCACCTCATACGACTTGTAGACGACATCTAGCGCGATCAGCATCTCAGTCAGCTTCAGCGAGCCATACCAGCCGCGGTAGAGCGCGCCCAGCGGCGCCTGGCCGAGCCCGCCGCCGTTGACCATCGCCCGCTTGCGCAGGGCTTCGACCTTGTGCCCGGCGTCATAGATCTGGGTACCGAGGAAGAGCATGACGTCGTGGAAGCCGTAGCTAATCGGCTCCAGCCACTTTGCGATGATTTTTTGTTCGACAAGTCCGTTCGCGCTGTAGATGGTCGCCAGCTGGCAGACGGCCCGCTCCAGCTCTTCTGGGAGCTCTTTCAGGCCCTCGGCCCACGGCAGATTCGTCGCCGGGATCCAGCGCTCCCGGATCGCCTCCTCATAGAGCTCATCCACGCCAACCGCCCAGACTTCGGCTTTCTCCACAATGTGGTAGCCCCCCGGGATGTAGGCGTTCATATCCGGGTGCGAGCCAAGCGGTGTGTCGTTTTCAAACGGCCAGAAGTCTGGCACCTGGCCATAGCTGCCAATGTTGATCTCCGGCGTCCCGAGCCCGTTCGGGCCGGGCACGGCACGCATACCTTTCTCCGATTGCGTGCGGATAAAGTCCAGCGTGATCCCGCCCATCTGCTCAGGATTCTGTTCGACGAGCCCAACGAACTCCCCGGCCCGCTGCGGGTCGATGTGGAGCGCGGCCATGTTCGCGACCGCTCGATCCTTGAGGATCGATGCTTCGACCCGGCGGATAAGGTCGTCGTCCCAGCCGAGTTCGCGGACGCGGATCTTCGTGGCGGCGGTCAGTTCCATGGCTTGGTCCTCCGGAAGACATGCAGCGGGCCAGGTTTCAAACCTGGCCCGCAACGGTTCGAATGGGGCGCGACGCCCTTAGCTCACCGGGTCGAGCAGGGCGCGGAAGCCTTCGCCCATGCGCTCGCGGCGGTCGCCGAGGCCGATCACCTCAAGCCGGTGCATGTATTCATTCACCTGGCGCTTGCGCATGATCAGGAGCTTCTTGTAGCCCTCGTCGACCTTGTTGATGCCGCCGCCAGCGAGGATGGCGAGCGCTTCGCCCGTCATCGGGTTGGTGGTGAGGCCGGCCTGCTGGTTGTTGTTGAGCGTGCCTTCCTGGAGGTCCAGGTAGTGGTGCAGCTCCTCCTTGCGCCAGGGCTGCGTATCCATCACGTACTTAAGGTGGGTGACCCCGAAGGCAAGGTGACGGCTCTCATCCTGCGCCGCGAGCCGGAAGATCTTCTTCTCCGCGTCGTTCTGCGAAATCAGCTCACCCATACGGAAGAGCGTCTGCACGAAACCTTCGCCGAAGAGGTGGAGCAGCGCCGTCATCTCCGTGAAGTCATCAACGCTGAGGAGGCCGATCGCGCCGAAACCGGCGTCGACCATGCCGCCGCCGTTCACGAGGCAGCGCTTGCGGAAGACATCGAGGTGACGGCCCTCGTCCATGATCTGGCTGCCGAGGAAGAGCTGAGCTTCGAAGTGGTCCGGGTGGACCTGTTCCATGAAGCGACCAGGAAGGTCGCCGGCGATGAACTCGACCTGGGTGAGGAAGGTGCAGAGGGTGCACATCGCCCATTCAATGTCGTCGGGGAGCGGCTTAATCGTCTCCCAGGGGATGTCCTTGGCGCTCGACCACTGCCGCTGGTTCGCCTCTTCGTAGAGGAGCATCGCGCTCTCCGACCAGACGTCGCCCTTGTCGCGATACTGGCGGGCGTGGCGGGGCGAACGGGGGTCGTTCTTCGCGCCGCGGGCGCCGAAGACGGAGATACCGGACTCATCCTTGTCCTGCACTCCATAGGACATGGAGTTGATGTCCTCGAGGGTCAGGCCACGGCGGCCTGCATGGATCCGCATGCCCTGTTCGGTGTCAAGGTTGAGCCAATCGAAGTTCATGCCGGGGACTTCGACGAGTGCCGGAGCTGCCACGAGCGTTACCCATGCGGAAATAGCCGCGATTCTCGCGCATTATAGCGGAAACTTCGCCGCAAGTGAACGACCATTCGCAGATTTTTTTGGCGAATCTAGAATCCTGTTCCGGCCGCGCATCGGCCCCGGTCGCACTCGAGACCGGGCCGGCTGCCATCGAAAGCGCTCGCCCAGCGGCTGATTCTCGTCGGAAAGGCCGGGTCAAGGGGAGAGTGAACAGGCGGAGCGCGGTAGAGCCGTAGTAGCGGGGTGACGGTTGCTTCGTTATGCGACCAGTCGAGCGTGAGGAGTCGGACGAATGGCAATCGAGCTCATGCTGGTCGCGGTAGTGATTGCAACCGCGGTTCTCATCGCCGTCCGGCGGAGCGGCGCAAGGCGACACGGTGTATGCCCCGACGACGGACAACGCCCTCGTGTCTTTCAGCCCCGGGAGCGAGGCCGTAAAGCTTGTTGTTAGCGGGCCGGATGTCTATCCCGAGCAGCCGCTCGCCAGCCGCCAGCCCCGTGATCGCGATCGCCGGCGTGGTCGTGCCCGGGCCTCGGCCGCGACCGCTCCGAGGCCCACCAGGCACTCGGTGAACATCTCCCGAGTCTTCAGCTCCAAATCCTGCATGCTCATGTCCGTCATCACCCGAAGGATCGCCTGGCCCTTCTTCACATGGGTGCGTTCCCGTACGCGCTCGTGTTTCCCCGACCCGTGCTGGAGAAGGTCGGTCAGATTTCGCTCAGCTCACCGCGGCGCAAGGCCGCTCGCACAGTCTAAGCGACCGCTCTGTTTGTGTCGGCGCCGCTCCTACGGCCGTCGAGTTGCACGTGCGTCTGCAATCGTGTCCATTCCTGCCGCCGGCGCGTTCAAGACTGTCGACACATAGTGCGTAGCGCCGTCAGTCGTTCTGCTTCATCCAGTCGGCGACGCGCTCGCCGATCATGATGCAGGTCAGGTTGGTGTTCGCGCGCGGAATCGTCGGCATCACCGAAGCGTCGACCACGCGCAGGCCGTCGACGCCGTGCACGCGGCATTGCTGGTCGACGACGGCCTCGCGGTCGCTGGCCGGTCCCATCTTCGCTGTGCCGACGGGGTGGAAGGTCGTGCCGATGGTCGTTCGTAGCAGCTCTTCCATCTGCTCGTCGGACGCCATCAGTTCGTCGGTGATTATCGGCACGCGGTCGACGAAAGCCTGGACCTCCGGGGCCTTGGCGATCTCCCAGCAGAGCCGTAGCGCTTCTATCATCCGGCGTGTGTCCTCCGGGTCGGCGAGGTAGTTCAGTTCGATCCTCGGCTGGATGTGCGGGTCGGTGCTGGTCAGCGTCAGGCGGCCCTTCGAACGTGGCCGCTGGAGCGAAGCGGCGATGCCGATCACGACCGGAGCTTCGATCATCGCGGCGATTTCCGTGTCGAGGGATGCCACGTCGAAGTGATTGGCCGGGTAGATCTGCATGTCGTTGAACTGCGAGGAACCAGGGGCCGTGTACCGCAGGATCACCTGCACCATCGGGTTGCCGTAGTCCCAGGCGCCTGCCTTCGGGATGAGCGGCAGCACGGCTAGGGGATGGTCCCAGAGGTTGCCGCCCACGCCGGGCACGTCCTTCAGCGGCTCGATGCCGAGCGCGCGCAGGTCGTCCGCCGGCCCGATGCCGGAACGCATCAAGATCGCGGGCGACACGACCGCACCGGCGGAGAGCGTGACCCGTCGTCCGTACACCCGCTG
>JAYUAG010000361.1:0-1560 GCA_043741475.1 Thermoflexaceae bacterium
TGAGGGCGGACCGCCGGTGGGCCGACAATCACCAGAAGTCAAGTTGTATCGGCACTGGCGAGGGCGCGGCCGAGGTTCCGGCTTAAAACTCCATGATCGCGCGGCCGGAGATCTGTCCCTTCTCCAGCGCCGTCGTTGCTTCGTTGATCTGGTCGAGCCGGTATCGCGCGGTCACGAGCGCATCAAGGTCGAGATCACCTTCGTCGTACCAGCGGAGGAACATGGGGAAGTCCCGGTCCGGCCGGCACGACCCGCCAATGCTGCCGATGTACTTCTTCTCGCTGATCAGGAGGTCGAGGGCGTTCAGTTCGACCGGCGTCTGGGGCACGCCGACGAGCACCGCGGTCCCGCCCGTGCTCTTGCCGAGCACCCCCGGGCGCACGGCCGGCAGTATCTGCTCCATCGTCTGGCGTACGCCGATGCAATCGAAGGCGAAGTCGGCGCCGGCCACGGGCTGCCCCAGCATGTCTGTGTCCGTGCCCGTGCCCCTGGTTAGCTCGCGGATCGCCGCGATCGGGTCGCCCTGTGAAGCGTTCACGCCGTGCGTGGCGCCGAACTTCTTCGCGAAGGCGAGCTTTCCTTCGTCCAGGTCGACAGCGATGATCGGGCTCGCTTCGACGACGGCCGCCGCCGCGATCGCGGACAGCCCGACGCCGCCGACGCCAAAGACGGCGACGCTCTGGCCCTTCTTCACGCCCGCGGTGTGGTAGACGGCGCCTGCGCCCGTCATCACCGCGCAGCCGATGATCGAGGTCACGTCTCGCTTGATGTTCGCGGGCACCTTCACGACGTACTGCTCGTCCGCGATCGTGTTGTCGGCCCAGGTGAAGACGTTGGTACGTGCGTCGCCGCCCGGCACCTTCAGCGTCACGGCTTCCGCGGGCCGTGTCGTTCGCTCGCCGTCGCGCGGCACCCAGGTGACCATGACGGTGTCGCCCTCCTTCACGTGGCTCACCTGGTTGCCCTTCGCCACGACGATGCCCGTCGATTCGTGGCCCAGGATCTGCGGTGCGCCCGTGCGCGGGCGATGCATCTGGTGGAGCTGCGAGTGGCAGATGCCGCTTGCGAACTGCTTGACCACCACCTGGTAGGGTCCCGGGTCGGGCAGCTGCAGTTCTTCGATCAACAACGGCCCCGTCCCCGCGGGGACGATCACAACGCGAGCGTTCGTAGGCATGGTTCTTCCTCCTGTAGTGCGCGGATTCTAGCGATGAGCGGGTCGGCTGTCGCCGCCGGGGGCGGGGTTCACGATTTGGCATACGCGGTACGAGTGTCCCTTCGCACTCGGCTGCTGCTTTTGGGTCGTCTAGATTCCGCACTGCGCGCGTAAGCAAGCGGCTTGCTGCGACCATGCCCGGCCACCGGGTCGACCGCCGCCTGGCTGCCGTGTGACACAACCCGCTCCGTGACCCTCGCGGTTCGGACTGGCTCTGCTGACGTCCGGGTTCCATGAAGCTTTGACCCGCAACTCCGTTGCTGGCCCGAAGTCGGGTGCTCATCACCCATCACTCGTGACCCATCACTCGCCGTGATAGCCTAATCCTATGCCCCGAGCGATCT
>JAYUAG010000362.1:0-9164 GCA_043741475.1 Thermoflexaceae bacterium
CACCCACTCCTTGGGGTAGTGGGCTTCCATCTCGGCCATCGTCATCCATTCGCCGGGGGCAGCCGCAGTCGTGCTCATGGAACCATTCTAGCAGTCCGCTTCGCCGTTTACTTCACCTGCCGCTGCGAACGCGGGTCGATGACATCGTTCAGGGCGTCCCCCAACAGGTTCCAGGCGAGGAAAAACAGCACGATCGGGATCGTCGGCGCGAGCAACAGATGCGGGTTGTTCTGGAACGTCCGCGGGCCCGCGCCATCGGCGATGAGCGAACCAAAGCTTGCCGTCGGAGGGTCGATCCCAAGCCCGAGAAAGCTCAGCGAGACTTCCGTGAGGGCGATGCCCGCCATCCCCGAGGTGACTCCGAGGAGCCAGAAAGGGATGACGCCGGGGAGCACGTGGCGCGTGAGGATGCGCCACGTGCTCCCGCCCACCGCCTCGGCCGAGAGCACATAGGGCTGCTCGCGGATCGAAAGGACGAGACTGCGTGTCAGCCGGCTCGAACCCAGCCACGCAAACGGGAGCGTGGCGATCACGATCACGAGAAACTGCAGGATCGCGCGCGCGTCCGGCACGCTTAGCGGCGTGTTGTCAGCCAGGTCGAACGAAAGCTGAAGGATCCGCGAGCGGAACGACGCCGCGATCGCCAGCAGGAGAATCAATGTCGGGATGCCCGAGAGCACTTCCCCGACGCGATTGATCACCGTGTCCACCCAACCCCCGCGGTAGCCGCCCAGTAGTCCCAGTCCGAGCCCGAGGAACAGCCCGCCAGTGAGGGTGATAACGAGCGTGATCAGCAGGGTGGTGCGGGTCGCGTAAATCACGCGGGCGAAGATGTCCCGGCCTGTGGCGTCCGTGCCGAACCAGTGCTCCGAGGACGGGCCGGCGTTCCGTAGCTCCACCGTCAACGGCACTGGCTGCGCGTAAGGATCATGGATCGGCAGCAGAGGGGCGAAGATCCCGGCAAGGTAGAAGACCGCAATGTAGACGATTGCGACGACGCCAAT
The DNA here is from genome assembly GCA_043741475.1 of Thermoflexaceae bacterium. GTDB lineage: Bacteria > Chloroflexota > Dehalococcoidia > Tepidiformales > Tepidiformaceae > JAGQHB01. Next base: position 1,005 of record JAYUAG010000362.1, read on the forward strand.
CTTTTTCTTGATGAGGACACGCAGTCCGCGGAACCGCCGTTCCGGGACAGCCGCCGCGGGCGCCTGTAGTTCGAACGTCTCTACGAGGGCCATCAGGCGCCCCTCGACGAGCCGACGCGCACGCGTGGGTCAATGAAACCGTAGATGACGTCGACCATCACGTTCGCCAACACGAACAGCGTTGAGCCGAAGAGCACGATCGCGAGGATCACGTCGTAGTCCGGGGCGAGGGCGGCGGCGAAGGCCTCGCGGCCGATCCCGGGGATACCGAACGCTTGCTCCACGAACAGGGCGCCGCCCGTTATCCCCGGCAGTGCCAACCCGATGACGGTGACCATCGGCAGGAGGGCGTTTCGCGTGATGTGGGTGAACACCACGGTCGATTCACGCAAGCCCTTGGCCCGCGCCGTCCGCACGAAGTCTTCGCCCACCACCTGGAGGATGGAGGTACGCATGAGCCGTGCGATCCCGGCCACGCCGGGCAGAGCGATGATCAGCATGGGCAGGATCGTGTGGGTGCTGTAGACGCCGTCCCAGCCCACGCCGACGATGCCGAGCTTGATCCCGAAGAACCAGATCGCGATCGGCGCCACGACGAAGGTGGGGATCGCGTCGATCAGCAGCCAGAAGCCAATCGTTAGCGGGTCGATGAACGTGCCGCGTGCGAGGGCCGCGTAGATGCCGATAGGGATGCCGAGCCCGAATGCCAGCACGAGCGCGAAGAAGTTTATCTGTGTTGAGACCCAGATCTTGGGCGCGATTACTTCTTTTGCCGTGAAGTCCTGGTGCTGCGTCGATAGGCCGAGGTCACCCTTGAACAGGTTGGTCATGTACTTGACATACTGCTCCGGAATTGACTTGTCGTAGCCGTATTTCTTGTTGAGCGCGCGCTCCGCTTGCGGCGTCGAAAACTTGCCAAGCTGCGCGTCCACCGGGTTGTTGGGCGCCAGTCGCAACATAACGAAGACGAGCATCGAGAGGACGACCAGCACCGGGATCGCCCAGAGCAGCCTGCGAATCGTGTAGCCGAGGAGCCCTGCGCCCATGCCTCCTCGTTCTACTTCTTGTTCTTGTCGATGTCGATGTAACGGTACTTCGGCGCCGCGATCGAGAGGTTCGGATAGTCCACCACGCAGGGCTTCACCAGCACATGGTCGACCGGCCAGAACACGGGGATCGTAAACGCGTCGTCGAGGATCTTCTGTTCCGCCTGGGCATAGAGCTGGTAGCGGCGCGTGCGGTCGGTTTCGCGAGCCGCCTGGCGCAGGAGCGTGTCGACGTCGGCGTTCTTGTACTTCGTGTAGTTAAGCGAGCTGTCGCTCAGGAAGAGCTTCCCGAGGAAGTCCTCCGGGTCTGCATAGTCCGCAATCCAGCCTTCGCTCAGCATCGTGAAGGTGCCCTTGCGCTGCTCCCGCAAGAGCGCCGCGGAGTCGATCGCCTGCAGCTCGACCTGGATGCCGATCTGCTCCCAGCCCTTCTGGATGGCCACCAGTGTCTCCGGTGAGTTTCCCCCGCCGCCGCCGTAGTTCAGGACGATGCGGGGCACGCGGCCGGCGTACTTCGACTCCGCCACGAGCTGCTTCGCCTTCTCGACGTCGTACTTATAGGAGGTCACGGACTCGGTGTAGCCCGGCACTTCCGGCGGCATGATGCCGTCCGCCACGCGGTAGTAGCCGTAGAGCAGCACCTTGTTGATGCTCTCCCGGTCGATCGACATCGCCATCGCCTGCCGGATCTTCGGGTCATCGAACGGCGGCTTGCTGGGGTTCAGCGTGAAGTAGCTCACGGCCATCTGGGGCACGCTGCGGTAGTCCTTGCTCAGCTTGCTGTTGCCCTTCTGGATGTCCTCGAGCTGCAGCGGCGGCACGAAGCCGACGTGAAGCTCGTTGTTTTCGTAGCGAGTAGAGACTGATCCCCCACTCAATTCGAAGACGACTTCTTCCAGCTTGGCCGCGCCCAGGTGGTAGCGCTCGTTGCGCACCAGCCGGACCTTCTCCGTCGGCGTGTATTCCGCCACCTTGAACGGACCCGTCCCGATCGGCTTGCGCGTCCAGTTGCGCGGGTCCTTCTCCACCTGTTCCTTCTGCACGACGAAGGCGGCGGGGTAGGTCAGCTCTGCAAGGAAGTATTCCTCTGCCTCCACGAGTGTGATCTGGAGGGTCGAATCGTCGACCACCTTCACGCCCGATACTTCCTTCGCCTTGCCGTCGAGCTTGTCTTTCATCCCGATGATCGAGCCGAGATAGGCGCGCGCCGTCGGCGAGGCGTTCGTCGGGTCGCCCGCGCGTTCGAGGCTGTACTTGATATCGTTCGCCGTCACGCGCTTGTTGTCGTGGAAGACGACGTTGTTGCGAAGCTTGAACGTGTAGACCTTGCCGTCCGCGGACACATCCCAGCGCTCAGCGATGTCCGGTTGCACCTTCAGATCGCGGTCCAGCGTGACCAGCCCACCGAAGATCTCGTAGATGTAGTCCGCCGTCGACTGGTCGCTCGTCAGGATCGGGTCAAAGGGCGAAAGGGGCTCGCTCCCGGGCACGATCAGGCTTTTGCCTTCACAGATCGAGGCGGTTGCCCCGGATGCGCCCGGCGTCGATTTCTTCGCAGGCGTGGCCTCACCGCTGGCGGGTGTGTTGTCGTCGTCCCCACCGCCGGAGAGCGCGACCACCGCGAAGACCGCGCCGACAGCGACGATCAGGAATGCAACGAAGCCCATGAGCAGGGTCAGGGTCCGGTTCGACATTAATTCCCACCAAAAAGAACTGCCAGACAGTACGCCGCGCGGTTGGTTCGCGATTCTTTCGCTGTTAACGGCTCGTCAAGCGCCCACAGCGTACACGCCGTGGACACGAGCGGGGAACTGTTCGTTCGTTATGCGGCCGCCCTCTTTACCGCGCGTTGCGGCCCCCCAACCGGCGTTCGCGGCTTGCGGCGCGCCGCGATTGTTCGCCATACTCACGATGCAGGGCGCCCTTCCGCCCCGGAGGCTCATCGTGTTCAACGCCTTAAGGCGCTCCTGGCTAGCCGTCGCGATGCTCGCGCTTCTTCCGTTCGCTTTCGCGCTGGCCGCCTGTGGAGACGACGATGATAGCGGCGGCGCCACGCCGAAGGCAGGCTCCTCGGCCACCACCGCGCCCGAGAAAACGAGTCCTGCCGCCGCCGCGGCCACTCCCGCCGGAGGCGGCGCCGCCCCCACCGCAGCTGACCTTGCCTACGTCAAAGACGTGTGCAAAGCCAACAGTGCCGCGGTCAACTCCGCCACGTCAGCCCTCACCAGCGACCCCGCAATCCTGACGGATTCGGCGAAGCTGAATAAGGCGCTTTCGCCCGTGATCCAGACGCACCTGGACGCGTTGGAGAAGGCCAAACCGCCCGCGGACTATGAGGCGGGCCACGCCGCATTCGTGAAGCAGGACAAGGATCTCCTTGCCAAGCTCAAGGCCAACCAGGTCACCAATGTGTTGGATCTCGCGAACCTCGGCAACAAGGACGTGACCGTGCCGAAAGCAACCCTCGATCGCCTGAAGGCCGCAGCCAAGGCCACGCCCGACTGTGCGGCCGTCGATGCCGACTTCTTCGGCAAGGCCGGCTGAGCGCCCGGACGGGCCAGGTGACCGGACAGGATCGTCCCGGGGCTCGACGTGCGGCGACGGCCGGCCCGTTGTTCTGTGGCGCTCAGTGACTTTCGCGGTGCGGATTGAAAGGTCGCTCCGCGCCGGGCAATCGATGGACAGCCCGCGGCCAGGGACGGCCGCACTACCGCAGCGCTGAGGCGCTTTCGAGGAGTTCGCGGGCGGTCGCGCGGGTGGCGGTGGTCGCGGCGCCCAACATCGCGGCGAGTTCCTCGATGCGTTCGTCACCCTCGACAACGCGCACGCGTGAAGCCGAGCGCGCCTGTTCAGTTCCTTTGCTGACGACAAAATGGCGGGCGGCAAACGCCGCCACTTGCGGAAGGTGCGTGACGCAGAGGACAAGATGACGTTGGGCGAGCCGCCCCAGTGCCTCGCCCACCAGCGCGCCCGCCCGGCCGCCCACGCCTTCATCGACCTCATCGAACACCACCAGCCGCGCTTCGGCGGCACTCCCGAGGACCGTGGTCAGCGCAAGCAGAAAACGCGACGTCTCGCCGCCACTAGCCACAGCGGAGAGCGGCCGGGGCGTCTCTCCCTCGTTGAACGACGCCAGGAACTCCACCCGGTCGACGCCCGACTCGGTGAAAGCGCGCGGCAGCGCTTCGCCTTCTTCACCCGCCTCTCGCTCGGTGATGACCACCTCGTAGTCGGGGACCCTCACCGGGATTCCCCGCGGGTCGTCGTCGCAGCCGAAGCCGAGGGAGAGCCGCGCGCCCGCCATCCCAAGGCCCTCCAGTTCGCGCGCGATCGCGCGCACGAGGTCGCCACCGCGGCTTCGGCGGGCCAACGAGAGAGCCGTGGCGGCCGCGGCCAGCTCCGCTTCCAGAGTCGCTTCCCTCGCGGCGAGCGCCTCCGCCGAGGCCTCGGCGCTGCCCAGGGCTAAGAGCCGCCGGGTGGCTTCATCGCCGTAGGCGATCACGTCGGCGACCGTCTCTCCGTATTTCCGCCTGAGGCGCGCGAGCCGATCCAGTCGCTCGTCCACCTGCTCAAGGCGCGCCGGGTCCTCTTCGAGCCCATCACGGTAGTGGCGCAAGGCTCGCTGGAGTTCACCCGCCGTCGATTCCAGCGTCGCTCCCAGCGCCGCCACTTCGTCAGCCGACGGGTCACGGGTCGCCAGCTCCTGGACTGCCTGCACGGTCTCACCGATCGCCGGCGCATCGAGGCCCGCCTCGGCCGCCGCCACCGCCGCCAGCAACCGTGTCATGTTCGTCAGGCGCGCTCGCTCCGTCCCGAGCGTTTCGTCTTCTCCGATGATAAGCGCCGCCTCCCGAATCTCGTCCACCTCGAATCGCAGTTGGTCGAGCAGCCGCTCTCGTTCGCGCGCATCGCTGCGCAGACTCTCGAGGTTCCGGCGTGTTTCGCGCAGCGCCCGCACGAGCGCCGTCACCGTATCTCTTTGCCCATTCAGCCCCGCGAAGTCATCGAGCACGCCAAGTTGCACCTGCGGCCGGAGGATCGCCAGTTGCTCCGACTGTCCGTGGATATCCACCACCCTCGCGCCAAGCGCATGTAGCTCCTCAATCGTCGCCGTCCGCCCGTCGATGCGCGCCGCCGAGCGGCCCGCCAGCGAAATCGATCGCTCGATTGTGGTGGGCCCATCCCGAAGCAGCAGCCGCGCCTCGACCGTCGCGCGCTCCGCGCCGGTGGCGATCACCTCGCGACCGCGGCGCGCTCCGAAGACGAACGCCAGTGCATCCACAACCAGGGATTTGCCCGCGCCCGTCTCCCCCGTGAAGACGTTCAGCCCCGGCGCGGGAAGGATAACCACCGACCGCGCGACCGCGAAGTCCTTGATCGAAAGCTGCTCAAGCACGCGTGCCCATCGTGCTGGAGAGCTGGATGTCGAGCTTCTCGGCGAGCGCCCCGTAGAACGACGCCGGGTCCTGGAAGCGCACGAACCGCGTCCGGTAAGGGCTGAGGCGCACATGCACGGTCGCATTCGCCACGGGCACGTCCTCCTGTCCGTCGACGCTGAGGATGGCCCCGTGCTCCGAGATCACCCGCAGTTCCACCCGCGCATCGGGCGAGAGCACCAGCGATCGGCCGAGCGCCAGGTGCGGCGACACCGGCGTCACCACCAGGTGGTCCTCGGTCGGTGCGATGATCGGGCCGCCCGCGCTCAGCGAATAGCCCGTACTCCCCGTCGGCGTAGCAACGATCATGCCGTCGCAGCGATAGTTCGCAAGGTGCGTGCCGTCGACCGAGAGGTGCACATAAATCGGCCGCCCTGGTGACTGGCGGCTCACGACGATGTCGTTAAGCGCATCGAAACTGCGCGGCGTGCTGGGGTCGCCGTCCACCAGGTCGGCGTGCACCATCACCCGCTCTTCGATCCGCCAGTCCTCCGCCAGGATGCGCTCGAAGTGGTTGAAAAAGTCGCGCGGGCTCAGGTCTGTGAGAAACCCCAGTCTGCCCATGTTGATCCCGAGGATCGGCGCCGATTGCGGCACTGCCGCGCGCGCCGTCCTCAAGACGGTGCCGTCGCCCCCGACGCACACGATGAGGGAGGCCGTCTGGGCGCGCTCAGGGACGTCCGACGCCCATGCGTCGGCCACCGTCGCCGGGATAGCGTGACGCGCAAATTCGCGCGCCGTCTGGGTGGCGAAGACAACCGCTCCTTCGCTCTGCGGGTGATGGAGCACCAGCACTTCTTTCAACATCGGGGCCCGTCCGGCGTTTGCATCCACGCAAGATACTCGATATTTCCCTCCCCGCCTCGCACGGGGCACTCCATCGTCTCCAGCACGCTCCAGCCCCCGGCCGACGCCCATGTCAAGAAGGCCTCGAGCACCCTGGCCTGCACGGCCGGGTCGCGGATCACTCCGCCCCGCGGCACGTCGGCCGGGCCGGCCTCGAATTGCGGCTTCAGCAACACCACCCCAGCGATGCCTCCGCCAATGCGCGCCGCTACCGATGGCAGCACCTTGCGCAGGGAGATGAACGACACGTCCGCGGCGAAGAACCCGATCGCCGCGCCCAGTTCGGGCAGGTCGCGGGCGTTGATGCCCTCCCGCAGCTCGACCCGCGCGTCGTCCCTCAGCCGCTGATGGAGCTGGGAGCGACCCACATCGACCGCGACCACGCGCGCCGCGCCTGCCTGGAGCATGCAGTCCGTAAAGCCGCCGGTAGACGCACCGATGTCCAGACACGTCAGCCCTGCCAGGTCGATCGGCCAGGCGTCGAACGCTGCCTGAAGCTTCAAGCCGCCGCGACTCACGAACCGCTCCCGGCCGAGCAGCTCAATTGTTGCCGCCTCGTCGACCAGAGTTGCCGCTTTCACGAGCACATTCGTCCCCACGCGTGCCTGCCCCGCCATGATCAATCGCTGCGCACGCTCCCGCGTCTCGGCGAGCCCTCGTTGGACCATCAATACGTCAGCCCTCACGCGCGCCACCTCCAGACCCTACTCGATCCGCGTTCGCTCCGGGAGGCTGCGACGCGGCTCAGAGAGCTGCCGACGCGCAGTGTCCGCGCCTGGGCAGTGCGACGGATCCGCCGCCACTCTTCATCAGTGTCCCAGTCCACCGTCCTTTTCCCGAACCGCGCGCGTAAGCACGCGGGCCGTATCGACCAACCCGGACCGCCACCGTTCCCGACTGGTTGGCCTCAATCGCTACCACCTGCTCACTCCCAATCGCGGTTCGGACGGCTTAGTTCTGCACTCCACTCAGATCCGTACCGCGCCGTTAGGGAGCGCCTTCTACCACGGATCGTCCGCGTCCCGATGCCCGGGTTGGTACGCGACCGGCGCTCACTGACGTTCGCGGTACGGACAGATCGGTGATGCCCATGGCTCCAGGCTGGTTGCGAGGCTTCTCATTTCGCCGAGGGGATCCCAGCGCTCGCTCCCGTTCGCGGTTTGGAGGGGCGGTCGCCGGGCGAGGCGCAGCGCAGAACCTTGAGACGCACCAACGCCCGGCGGCACATACTCCTCCCCGGCGGTACCCTTCCCGCGATGACGCCCCAGCAACGTGTACAGGCCGAACTCGACGCGCTCGGGCTGGACGCTCGCGTGGTGGAATACGCAGCAAGCACCGCGACGGCCGCCGAAGCCGCAGCCGCCGCCGGCTGTGAACTTGGCCAGATCGTCAAGAGCCTCGTCTTTTTCGCGGATGGGCGTCCGGCACTCGCCCTCGTCGCCGGGGACCAGCAGGTCGACACGGCGAAGCTCGCCTCGCTCCTCGGCGTTGGCCGCAAGAAGCTGCGAATGGGCGCACCGGGCGAGGTCCTCGGGCTCACCGGCTACCCCGTCGGCGGCGTCTCGCCCGTCGGCTCGCTCACGCGCTGCGATATCGTGGTGGACGAGACGCTGAAACGCTTCGAGACGGTCTGGGCGGCCGCCGGCGCGGCGAACGCTATTTTCGCCGTCCCCACGGGCGAACTTGTGGTTAAGGTGGAAGGACAATGGGGAGCGATTACGCGCGAACGAACGTAGCCGACGCCCTCCCGGTCGTCGCCACCCGGCCGCGCCCCGCCGCCTGGGTCGCTGCGCTTCGCCCATATCAATGGCCCAAGAACCTGATCATCTTCG
>JAYUAG010000363.1:0-9163 GCA_043741475.1 Thermoflexaceae bacterium
GCCTGATAGACTTCCGGTGATGCTTCTTCCGCGGAGCCACGGGTGAACAGGCGCGTCGTGGTCACTGGCATGGGCATGATTACGCCCCTCGGCCACAACGTCCCCGATAACTGGGCGGCGCTCGTCGCCGGGCACTCGGGCACGAACCGCATCACGCTCTTCGACCCGGCAGGGTACGACTCGCAGGTGGCCGGCGAAGTCAAGGATTTCGACCCCACGAAGTACATCGACCGCAAGGAAGCGCGACGCACGGATCGCTTCAGCCAGTTTGCGATGGTCGCTGCCGAGGAGGCGCTGCGCCACGCCAACTACACGGTCGACCCGGCGGACGGGACGCGCATCGCCACTATCATCGGTACGGCCCACGGTGGCATCTCCACGCTGCTGGCGGAGTACGACGTGTTGCGCGCACGCGGGCCGGGACGCGTCAGCCCCTTCGTCGTGCCCATGATGCTTTCGGACATGGCCTGCGGGAACGTGAGCATCCGCTTCGGTACGAAGGCCGTGAACTACAGCCTCGTGAGCGCCTGTGCGAGCGCCGCAGACAGCATCGGCGAGGCCGCGAACATCATCCGCAGGGGCGACGCCGACCTTGCGCTCGCGGGGGGCGCCGAGGCGCCGATCACACCGCTCACGGTCGCGGGCTACAGCGCCGCCCGCGCCCTCGGCACGAGCAACGACGACCCGGCGCGCGCCTCACGGCCGTTTGATGCGAAGCGCACCGGGTTCATCATGTCGGAGGGCTCGGGCATCCTCGTCCTTGAAGAAGAAGGCCACGCCCGCGCCCGCGGCGCGCCCATCCTCGCCGAGCTCGCGGGCTATGGCGCCACCAGCGACGCTCACCACATCACCCAGCCCGACGAGCACGGGGCCGGGGCCGTCCGCGCGATGCAGAAGGCGCTCGCCCAGGGCGGCCTCGAGCCGGACGACGTCCACTATCTCAACGCCCACGGCACATCCACGCCCCTCAACGACCGCCTCGAAACGCTCGCGATCAAGCGCACCTTCGGCGAGTTCGCCTACAGCCTTCCCATCAGTTCGAGCAAGTCGATGACCGGCCACCTGCTCGGCGCGGCGGGCGCGGTCGAGGCGATCGTCGCCGTCCTCGCGATCCAGCACGGCATCCTTCCGCCGACGATTAACTACGAGAACCCGGACCCCGATTGCGACCTCGACTACGTGCCCAACGTCGCCCGTTCGGCCGCGATCGACGTGGTCATGAGCAACTCGCTCGGCTTTGGCGGGCACAACGCCAGCCTCGTCTTCCGCCGATATGTCCCGAGTGATGAGTGATGAGTGATGAGTCTTATCATCTGGAATATGAACACTGGACATTCGTCCAGTTAAAGCATAGTTGCCGTGATCGGTGATGAGTGATGAGTGATGAGGCCGTCGTCCGGTCCCGATTGACGCGCTGGCGCCTGCGCGACCCCTTCGCCCACCAGAAGCGAATAGCGAACTTCCCGCCGGTCGTTGGCACGGTGCTTGCTGCCCGCGGCATCACGACGCGCGCCGAGGCGGACCTCTTCTATAAGCCCCATCTCGCTGCCGAGCACGACCCGCTGGAGCTTCCGGGGATGCTCGACGCGATCGAGCGCACCCGCCGCGCGATCGATGAACGCGAGCTAATCGCCCTCTACGGTGACTTCGATGTCGACGGCGTCACCTCCATCGCGACCCTTCATCTTGGCCTGCGACCGCTCGGCGCGAAGACGCTGAACTACATCCCCGACCGCTTCACCGAAGGCTATGGCCTCAACCTCCAGGCGGTGAGGGACCTGCGCGGCCGCGGCGCTTCGCTCCTCGTGACCGCCGATTGCGGCATCAGCTCGGTCGAAGAGGTTGCGCTCGCGAACGAACTCGGGCTCGACGTGATCATCCTCGACCACCACACCGTGCCCGACGTGATGCCAGCGGCGGTGGCGGCGGTGAACCCGAAGCGGCCCGACTCGCCTTACCCGTTCGACGAGCTCGCTGCCGTGGGCGTCGCCTACCGCTTCCTCCAGGTGCTCTACGAGGCGCTCGGCAAGAAGCTCGATGAGTCGCAGTTCCTGGACCTCGTCGCGCTCGGCACGGTGGTCGATGTCGCGCCGCTGGCCGACGAGAACCGCCGTATCGTGACCGATGGGCTCGCGCGCATGCAGCGTGGGCTGCGGCCCGGCCTGGCGGCGCTCGCGTCCGTTTCTCAGACCTCGGCCGACCGTTTTAACGCGGAGACGCTCGGTTTCGCCATCGGCCCGCGCATGAACGCGGCCGGGCGGCTGAAGCACGCCAACATCGCGCTGGATCTAATGCTCGCCGAGAACCGGGACGAGGCCTGGCCGCTCGCGCTCGAACTGGACACGCTCAACCGTCAGCGCCAGGACCAGACGGTGGCCGCGATGCGCCTGGCGGACGAACTGGTGGCGGGCGCGCCCGGCCCGCTGATCATGGTCGGGAGCGAGGAAATCCACGCCGGCATTGTCGGCCTCGTGGCGGCGCGGCTGGCCGAACGCTGGCACCGCCCGTCGATCGTCTTCGAACGCGGCGCCACCGAGAGCCGCGCCAGCGCGCGCAGCATCCCCACCTTCGACATCGTGAACGCGATCCGCAAAGAGAAGGATCTGCTCGTGCGCCACGGCGGCCACCGCGCCGCCGCAGGCTTCACTGTGAAGAATGAGAACGTCGACCTGCTCCGCGACCGGCTCGTGAACACCGCCTCGGAACTGCTCTCCGACGACGACCTGACGAAGGTCTTCGATATCGATTGCGAGACGCGCCTCGGCGACCTCACCGGACTCGAGGTGAAGGGCTTGATGCGCTTCGAACCCTGCGGCAACGGCAACCCGCGCCCGGTGCTGCTCAGCCGCAACGTGCGCGTGACGCGGTCCAAGGTGGTCGGCTCCGAGCACGAGCACGTGCACATGATCGTGAAGGACGGCCCCCTCACCTGGCCCGCGATCGCCTTCCGCCAGGCCGCTTCCGAGATGGCCGACGAAGTCGACATCGTCTATTCGCTCACGCGCGAGTGGGGGAGCGAGCAGCTCAAGCTCGAGATCCTGGACTTCGCGCCGGCCAGCGAGCGGCGCGCGCTGGAGTTCCCCCGGTGAGCGAGCCTGAGATAAAACTCTCGCCCGAGGGCGAACGCGCGCTGCAGGAGGCCCAAAACTTCTGCTGGCGCGCGAACGTCGCCATCGTCGGCGCGGAGCATCTTCTCGCAGGCGCGCTCCTCGTCCTCAGCCGCGAAGGCCACGCCGGCGTCCCCGACGAGGCGGCGCTCTCGTCTGCCCTGATGCTTGCGCAGGGCGCCGGAGAATCGGCGCACGACAACCAGGTGATGTTCGGCTCGGCGGCGCGCGACGCCCTCAATACGACCGTCGGCGTCGCGAGGCGCGCGGGTCTGACGCTGGTGACCGCCGCCACAATCGCCGCGGGCGTGATCGACTCCGGCGAGGTGAACCCGATGTTCTACAGCTCGCTCGGCCTCACGCGCGCAGCACTGCGGTCAGCTGTCGCACCGTAGGCCCACCGCGCACGCTCAGGTAGCCGTCGGCCACTGTGCCGACGGGCTGGCGAAAGATATGCGGGGCGCGGCGTGCAGCCAACCCCGATGGGGCCTTTGTTCAAAGCGCCTGAGTGCGAGCTTCCGTCCGTCGGCACGGAGAATCCCTACCCGACGGCTACCTGGTGAGCGCGCGCTCAACCGCGGCGCTCAGGTCGACCGGGTCGTGTCCCGGCGGTGGCGGCACGACCATCCTTCCCTCCCCGACCGCGCGCAGCGTCTCCACCATCAGCGGCCGCTCCCGTTCCACACCGCGCCGGCGGATCTCCTGAAACAGAAGCGTCTCGTCCGCGGGCGTGCCCTCTCCGGGGTGATTCAACGTCGAGATGTAGCTCAACCATAACGGCCGCGCGCCTTCATCGAAGATAGGGTAGCGGCAGTAGCTCAGCGCCGGGCCGCGGTCTACGTCTCCGGTCACGAGGTGCCACATGCAGCCCGACTCGCGCGCACCGGTCCGCATCAGTTCGCGGATCACCTCCTGCCACGTGCCGGTCGGGCCGTCGGGCAGCGCGGGGTGGTCGTTGATGAAGGGGAATCGGCCGTAGAGTGGCTCGGTAGCGATGAGCATGTAGCCGAACATCACGCCGAGGCTGAAGTCGTACTTCGCCAGCAGCGTAGCCACGGCCGCGTCGAACTCCATCCGCCACGGCCCGAGCGGCTCGCCCGGTTTGGTGATCTTCCCGCCGCGCGCCTTGCGGAAGGCCACCGACGAGAGCGTTTCGAGTGGCGCCCCGCGCGCGCGAACCATCGTCATTAGCCGGTCGGTGGGCCCGGCTTCGCCCGGGTCGCGGTTCACGAACACGACCGCGGGCTCGACACGAAGTCCGGCCTCGACCGCGGCGAAGAGATGTTCCAGTGCGCCATACGAACCGGCTCCGCGCCCCGTCGTCAGCCAGGCGATGCGCAACGCGCCGCTCACTCTTCGCCCTCGCCGTACTCGGCCGCGACCTCGCGCAGCTCGCGCTCGTCATCGTCGTAGCGCCGCTGCACGGTGCGGATCCGTAGCTCCGCCCCATCGAGGACCGCGCGCAAGCGGTCGACGAGGTCCGCGCCCTCCTCGTAGAGCTTGAGCGATTCCTCAAGACCCAGGTTGCCCTGTTCGAGGCGCCGGGCCTTCTCCTCGAGCTCGGTGTAGAGCGTTTCGAAATCGGTGGGGGTGGCGTCGCGTTTGGCCATGGCAGCGCGAGAAAGGTAGCACGGCTGCCGTTCTAGGACGCGAGTCAGGACGGCCCTCAACTCACCTCGCCCCAGAACGCGCCATCCGCGACCGAGACCGCGAGACGGTCGCCGGGGCGTACCTTGCGCACGCTCGACACCACCTTGCGGCTCTTGGCCTGCTGCACGATGGCGAATCCGCGTGCCAGCGTCGCCCGCGGGTCGAGCGTCGAGAGACGCGCCTCGACCGTCTCCAGGCTGGACGCCCTCGCCGTGTGTTCGCGCTGCAGTCCGGCCGCCATGAGCGTCGCAAGCTGCAGAAGCGTCTGGCGTTGCTCTGCCGGCCGCGGGGCTGCGTGCTGCATGCGGGCGGCCGCGCGGTCCACGCGCCCGGCCTCGGCCGCCAGCCGGTGGCCCGTCCCTGAGGCCATCGCCCGGTCGATCCCCGTGAGCGAACGGAGCACGTCGCGCTGATCGGGCGTCGCGCGTTCGGCAGCCGCGCTCGGCGTGGGCGCGCGCAGGTCGGCGACCATGTCCGCGATCGTCAGGTCGGTCTCGTGGCCCACACCGCTGACCACGGGCGCGGGTGAGCCGAAGATCGCGCGCGCCACCGCCTCGGTGTTGAACGCGGAGAGGTCCTCCGCCGCGCCGCCCCCGCGCGCGAGGATGATCACCTCGATGCCGGGCTCTCGCGCCAGTGCGCGCAGCGCCGCGGCCACCTCCGCCGGCGCCTCGGCCCCCTGCACGCGCGCCGTCGCCAGGAACACCGTCGCCAGCGGCCAGCGACGCTCCAGCACGTTGCGAATGTCCTGCAACGCGGCCCCGGCCGGTGATGTTACGACGCCGACCCGCAGGGGGAAGCGGGGCAGCGGCCGCTTGCGCTCGGGCGCGAACAGCCCTTCGCGTTCGAGCCGCTCACGCAGCTCCTCGTACTTCGCCGCCATGATGCCTACACCCTCGGGCCGGACGAAATCGCAGATGAACTGGAGGTCGCCGCGCTGCGGGTAGACCGTCAACCGCCCGTGGGCGAGCACGCGGTCTCCATCCTGGAGCTTCAGACCCGCCATTGAGTCGCGGAATAACACGCTCTTGAGCACGCCGCCCTGGTCGCGCAGGGAGAAGTAGCGGTGGCCCATCTGAGAACGGCTGAAGCTCGAGACTTCACCCACGACCCAAAGGTCGCTGAAGAACTCGTTCGCTTCGAGAACCTCACGCAGAAACGAGACGACGGCGGAGACGGTGAGCGCTTCCATGCGGCCAAGGGTACAGCAGCGGGCATCTGACGAGGTGTAGGTGTTAGGCGCGAGCCCCTGCAGGGCCGCCGGCGTAAGCCGGCGGTGCGTCCGCGGTGGGCTGTCGTCGAGCGGGGTTCTGCTTCCATGCGGCCAAGGGTACAGCAGCGGGCATCTGACGAGGTGTTGGTGTTAGGCGCCAGCCCCTGCAGAGCCGCCGGCGTAAGCCGGCGGTGCGTCCGCGGCGGGCTGTCGTCGAGCGGGGTCTGGGGGGAATTGCGGCGGGGACACCGCTGACTTACGTCAGCGGCTCTGACTGGGCGCCGCGCCTCAGTTGACGCGTTCGATGTACGCGCCCGTATCGGTGTTCACACGGATGCGCTGGCCCTCATCGATGAACAGCGGCACGTTCACGACGAGCCCCGTGTCGGTGGTCGCCGGCTTCGAGCCACCGGAAGCGGTGTCGCCCTTTAGCCCGGGGTCGGTCGCCACGATCGTCAGTTCGACCGCGATCGGCATCTCCACGCCGATCACCTCGTCGCCGTACATCACGAGCTGGCAGAGGTCGTTCTCTTTCAGGTACTTGTTTGCGTCCCCGATCTTCTCCGCCCCGACCGGGATCTGCTCGAAGTTCTCCGTGTTCATGAAATAGAGAAACTGGTCGTCGCTGTAGAGATACTGCATCTCGCGCGTCTCCACGCGGGCGCGCGGCCACTTCGTCCCCGCCTGGAAGGTCTGCTCGAAGATCGCGCCGCTGCGCGCGTCGCGGAACTTGATGCGCACCTGGGCCGAGCCGCGGCCCGTCTTGATGTGGTTGTACTCGAGGATCGTCATGAGCTTGTTGTCGAGCTCGATCGTCGCGCCCTTCTTCAGCTCTGCGGTTGAAATCACGTCTTAAACTCCTGCGGGTGTCAGTTTCCGCGCGTGACTGAGCACGCGCGCCCTGCCGTTCTCCAAAACGACGACGTCTTCGATGCGGACGCCGCCGAGACCGGGCACGTAGATGCCGGGCTCAATGGTAAACACCATTCCCTCTTCGAGGGTATCTTCCGACGACGGCCCAAGCGCGGGCCCTTCATGCACTTCGAGGCCGACGCCGTGGCCAAGTCCGTGGCCGAAGTGCTCTTCGTGTCCTGCCTTCGCGATCACGTCGGCCGCGAGGGAGTGCGCCTTCGAGGCCGCCATCCCGCTCTCGACCCCTTCGATAGCCGCCCGCTGTGCTTCGAAGACGATCTCGTAGATCGCCCGCATCTCGTCGCTCAGCCGGCCCAGGCGCGTCGTACGCGTGAGGTCGCTGCAATAGCCACCCGCGAGGACGCCCATGTCGATCACGATCGGCTCGCCCTCGACGATCGCCTCGGGTCGCGGGGTAGCGTGGGGCTGTGCGGCCCACGCGCCGCCCGCGACGATCGTCTCGAAGGAGAGCCCCTGGCCGCCGAGTTCGCGAATCTCGCGTTCGATCGCGGTCGCAAGCTCCTCTTCGGTCTGTCCCGCCGCGAGCCGCGACTCCACCCGTTCGAACGCTTCGTCGCCGATGTCGATCGCGCGCTGGAGCGCGGCCAGCTCGGCCGCATCCTTGTGCTGGCGCAGCTTTTCGATGATCGGCGAAGCGAGGCCGATCTCCGGCCGCAGCCCCCAGGTGATGCCTTCGACGGCGCGGCGCAGCCGCTCGTAGGTGTCCAGGGTCATGTCCGCGGCGGAGATGCCGATGCGCTTACCCGCGAGGTCCATCTCCTTCGCGAGGTCGGCGATCCAGGAACCACGCTGCTTGAACTTCCAGACTTCGTAGCCGTTCGGTTTCGCTTCACGCTCAGCCTGCTCTACGTAACGCGAATCGACCGCCATCAGCGCTTTGTCGAGGGTAATCACACAAAAGCCGAACGACCCCGTGAAGCCCGAGGCGTAGAAGCGGTTCTGCGAATGGCGGCCGTAGACGTCATCGACCGCGCCCGAGATGAGCAGGGCGTCCAGGCGTTCTTCGGCGAGGGCGGCACGGATCCGTTCGAGACGGGTGGTCATGAAGTCGATTCGGGCGTTGATTCGGTCCGCCGGCGCGACTCAAGATGGTCGAGCAACAAGCCGGTGGCGACAGTGTAGCCGTCGCGCCCCAGCCCGGTCACCTGGCCGAGACAGACCGGGGCGATCAGCGAGACGTGACGGAAACCCTCGCGTGCGTGCGTATTCGAGATGTGCACCTCGACCACCGGGATCTGGATCGCCTCGATCGCGTCGCGCAGGGCGACGGAGGTGTGCGTATAGGCGCCAGCGTTGAGGACGACCCCGTCCGCGATCTTCCGGTTCCCGTGGAGGAAATCGATGAGCGCGCCTTCGTGATTGCTCTGGAAGCAGAGCAACGCCGCCCCACGCGCGTTTGCAGCCGCGGCCACATCGGCCTCGATGTCGAGCAGTGTGGTCGTGCCGTAAACCTCGGGCTTGCGCTCGCCGAGGAGGTTCAGGTTCGGGCCGTGCACCAGCAGGATGGTCAGCGAATCATCCAAGGAGTCGCGGCCCTCCGTGGCCGCTGGAGTCAGAATAACCGCCTGGCGTCCGCAGATCTTTCGTCACGCGTCCGGCCGGCGCTGATAGGTCAGGAGCGCGACACCGCTGCTCGTCGTTTTCGAACTCACGAGCGCGAGCCGCTTCAAACCCACGCCATCGGCGAAGAGCCGCTTTCCCGTGCCCGCGACGACGGGGTGGATCATCAGTGTCAGCTCGTCGAGGAGGTCCTCCTCGATTAACGAGCGCACGAGGGTCGGGCTGCCGGCGACACCGATGTTCGCTCCCGGCTGGGCCTTCAGTCGCGCGACTTCTTCGGCGAGCGGGGCTATCACCAGCGTCGCATTTGCCCAGTCGATATCCTGGAGTGTGCGCGAGAACACAAACTTCGGCGTTCCATTGATGTGGCTCGCGTAAGGCTCATCGTTCGAGGTTGGCCAATAAGGAGCCCACTCCTCGTAGGTGACGCGGCCCAGGAGGACGGTGTCTTCGGCGGCCATGTGTGCACTCATCGCCTCGCCCATGTCCGCGTCGAAGGCGTCGAACTGCCACAGGTGGGGCGCCTCGACGACGCCGTCGACGGAGATAAACAGCCCCGAAACGACTTTCCGCATGACGCGCTCCTTCGTGTGTGGTCGTGAAGCCAAGAGCTTCAGATAGTACCACGGGTTCGGGGTCGCTAGCGCCACAGGCCTTAGCGAGTGCTGGGAATGCGGAGGACTCGCCCATCCACCCCTTC
>JAYUAG010000364.1:0-3956 GCA_043741475.1 Thermoflexaceae bacterium
CCCAGAGCGGCAGCGCAACGAGGAAGTACCCCCAGATCAGCAGCGCCTGTAGGCCCAAGCGAAGACCTCGCTCCCTTGCCCCGGGCCGCTATGGCACGCGGGGCAAGGGCGGTAGGAGGGAGCTTAGTTCGTGGGCGGGATCTTCGCCCGCGCTTCGGCTGGCGTCGGCAGGCCTCCAACCTTGCCGAGGTACTGGGTGTAGATCTTGTCCCAGGTGCCATCAGCGAACCACTTGGCCAAGAGTCCATCGACGTACTGGGCCATGTCGGTCTTGCCCTTCTTGATGCCGATGCCGTACGGCTCCTGGGTGAACTGGCCACCGACGAGCTTCAGGGTGCTATCGGCTGCGGCGAAACCGGCGAGGATGATGTCATCCGTCGAAACGGCTTCGTAGCGGCCGTCCTTCATGCCGCTCACACAGGCCGAGTAGGTGGTCAGAGATTGGAGGTCCGCCGTTGGCGCCTTCGCCTTCACGTTCTTTTCGGAGGTCGACCCCTGGACGGAACAGACCTTTTTTCCGTTCAGGTCATCGACAGTCTTGATCGTCGTGTTGTCCTTCTTCACGAGGATCGACTGACCCGCAAGGAAGTAGGGCCTCGAGAATTCGATCTGCAGCTTCCGGTCCGCGTTGATCGTCATCGTCGCGACGATCAGATCGACCTTGTCTTCCTGGAGGAAGGGGATTCGGTTGGCCGAGACGGACTCGACGAACGTGATTTCCTCTTCCTTGAGGCCGAGGGCCTTGCCGATCTCCTTCGCGATCGCCACATCGAAGCCGTCCACCTTGCCCGTGGTCGGGTCTTTAAGCCCGAAGCCCGGCTGGTCGAACTTGACGCCGACGGTCATCTTCTTCGCGGCGGCGATTTTGCCCATGGTTGAATCGGGCGCGAAGGTGGGCGCCGGGGCGGCCGTCGGCGCCTTGGCGGTTGGCGAGGTCTTGGCGCTGTCGTCGTCGTCGCCGCAGGCGGCGGAGAGCGCGACAGCGCTCAACATCGCGAGCAACACGAACAGGAACTTAGGGAACTGCTTCAACTGTGTCCTCCTGGCTGGTGGAGCCTTCGGCTCCGGGTTCGGGGCGGGCTATCGGGCGCCCGCAAGGTTAGTGAACGAGGATCTGCCCGAGGAAACGCTGGGTGCGCTCGCTCTGCGGCCGTTCGAACAGATCTTTAGGGCTGCCCTTTTCTTCCACTCGCCCATCATTCATGAAGAACACGCGGTGGGCGGCCTCCCGCGCAAATCCCATCTCGTGGCTGACGACGAGCATCGTCATACCCCCGGTCGAAAGGTCGCGCATCACATCCAGCACCTCCTTGATCATCTCCGGGTCGAGCGCGCTCGTGGGCTCGTCGAAGAGCATCACGTCGGGTTCCATCGCCAGCGCCCGTGCGATCGCTACGCGTTGCTGCTGGCCGCCCGAAAGCTGGGCGGGGTAGCTGCTCGCTTTCTCCGGGATGCCAACGCGCTCGAGCAGGCCGGTGGCGCGGTCCTCCGCGACCTTGCGGGGCAGTTTCCGGACCTTTCGCGGCCCAAGCGTGATGTTGTCCAGCACCGTCATCTGTGGGAAGAGGTTGAAGGATTGCTGCACCATGCCGACGCGCGACCGAAGTTTGTTCACGTCTGTGCCGCGCGCGTGCACGGAGACACCGTTCACCGTGACGCTGCCCCCGTCAATCGTCTCGAGCCGGTTGACGGTGCGCAGGAGCGTGCTCTTGCCCGAACCGGAAGGGCCGATGATCACGATGGTCTCGCCCTGGGCGACGTCTTCGGTAATCCCCTTGAGCACCTCGTTCTTGCCGAAGCGTTTGACGACACCGGAAAATATCACTGCGGGCGCAGCGGTCGTGGGCACCATCCGAGTATAGACCGGACGGTAAATAGAGGTTTCCGTGCGGGCGGTTCAGGGTGGGCGTGAGTTTTTTGCGCAGGGGAGTAAGCGGTTGGCAGCGACCGTCCGAACCGCGCGCGTAAGCAAGCGGGCCGCGGCGACCCTGTCCGGCGCGTCGTGTGGACGAGCACCCCACCGGCTCTGACGACGGTGACGCGGCCCGCTCCGTTACCGTCGCGGTTCGGACTGGCGGTTCGCTTTGTGCCTGGATCCGGCCAACGTGGCTCCCCCGACTGCGAGTTCGTGCTGCGCAAAACTCTGACGCACACCCGGCGGTTTACGGTGTTTGCCGCCTCGACAGGACGAACCCTCCATTCGAATGTCACGGTCACGGAGCCGGGATGGAGCGTTCGGCGTCCACCTGGGGTGCGGTAGGCTTCCGGGTTGGTGGATGCGGCCCGCTTGCTTACGCGCGCGGTTCGGAAAGGAGGGTGGACATCCCGACCGCCGTCAGCGGTCGCCGAGGACGAGCTCGCGGAACGCCTCGTTCGAAAGCGCCCCCGGCCGTGCCGTCACGATTCGCGCCACCGCCTCCGCTCCACTTAGCCCGAGAGAGCGAAGCACCAGCGCCGCGACCAGTCCGCTGCGGTTCATACCATGTTGGCACATGACGAACAGTTGTTCGGGCGGGCTACCGTCCCGCAGACCATCCGTGACCGACGCTATCATCTCTTCGATCGCGGGCCAGTTCTGGGGAGGCGCGTCGAGGTCCGGGAACACGCGCACGACGAAACGGCTCGCGGCTTCGCGATAGGTGTGGGGCATGTCGCCGGCGAGGTCGACCACCCAGGACCGCCTGACGGCCTCGATTTCGAGCGCCGTGCCGACGAAGGTGTGAGCGCCGCCCATCCAGATGCCAGCCGGCGAAAGTTCGCCGGGCGCCGCAAGCAGGCTCGCCCGGGGTGGGTCAGCGGCGTGCAAGTCGTGTTGAGGTGGATTCTCGAGCATCCGGTGCAGTATCGGAGTATCGCCGTAAAGGAGTATCGGAGGCCGCTGCCGATACTCCGGCACTCCGACACTCAGGTTGACCCGCGCCATACGGCATCTCTACGATCGACACGATGGCCGCCTATGCGCCGCTCGTTATCGAGCACTTCCAGAACCCTCGCAACAGCGGCGAACTGCTCGACGCGGACGGCGAAGCCACAACCGCGAACCCTGTCTGCGGCGACCGCATGCGTGTCATGATTCGCGTCCGCGATGGACGTATTGACGCCGTCCGCTGGCAGACACGTGGCTGCCCCCCGGCCATCGCCACAAGCAGTTATGCCAGCGAGCTCGTCCAGGGCTGGACGCTTGCGGAAGTCGACGGTCTCACCCGCCAACAGCTCGCGGACGGTATCGGCGGGCTCCCAAAGGACAAAATCCACTGCAGCGTCCTCGCGGCGGATGCGCTGCGCGCGGCCGTGAAGGATTATCGCCAGCGCACTCAAGATTGACGCCTCCTGGCGCGCTACGGTTGGCGGGGGAGGGTTACGCCTCCCACGTCACTTTTACGGACAGCCCGCTTCATTGCGGCCGACCGAGCCGGTTCCTTGGCCCTGTTGGACGATTCGCCCGCCTGCCGTCCCGTAGACCATGGGTGACGCGCCCGGTCGACCGGGATGCAGGGGAGGAATCCATGAAGTCCAACCTATACCTCGGGATCGCGGCCATCGTGCTTGCGGCGGGCGTCGCTGGCGCGGCGTGCGGCGATGACGATGGCGCCGCCACCGTCAAACTCGACATGAAAGAGTACAGCATTGCCTCTGACGCCACAACGGTGTCTGCCGGCAAGGTCAAGTTCGTGGCGACAAACAGCGGGGCGGATGAACATGAGGTGATCCTCATCAGGACCGATGTCGCGATCGACAAGCTGACGGTCGAGAGCAACGGCCGGGTGGATGAAGCCAAGGTCGAGTCGGCCGGTGAAGTGGAAGATGTCGCGCCCCGGACAACGAAGTCGGCCACGCTCACGCTGAAGCCCGGCCGCTACCTGATCATCTGCAACCTTCCGCTCCACTATGGACAGGGCATGCGCACCGAACTCACGGTGAAATGACCAAGAGACGGCGACGCGGACTCCCGCGGG
>JAYUAG010000365.1:0-9142 GCA_043741475.1 Thermoflexaceae bacterium
CTCGACAAACGCGAACTCGAACTCGCGACGGGACTCAAAGCCCTGGGGGCCGCGCCTCGCCCCCCAAAGCCACGTCTCGCTGTACGCTGCGCCAAATCATCCGCGGAGCACACTCCATGGGTCACCTCGCTTCCGTGCGAGTCAAACTCCTCAGGCCCGGCGCGCGGTTACCCTCCCGCGCCACTGCGGCCGCCTCCGGTTTCGATATCCACGCCTGCCTCGACCGCGCCTCCGTCGTCCTTTCCCAGGTCCCCACGCTCGTCCCCACCGGACTCGCCCTCGAGGTGCCGGCCGGCTTCGACGCTCAGCTCCGTCCGCGGAGCGGGCTTGCCCGCCTCGGCGTCCTCTCCACCTACGGCACGCTCGATGCCGACTACCGGGGCGAACTGATGATTGCGCTCTACACCACCGCGCCAGGCGTCGCCTACACCGTCCGCGACGGCGACCGCATCGCCCAGCTCGTGATTACTCAACTCGCCGAGGTCGTCTTCGCCGAGGCCGCCGAACTCTCACCCACCGCCCGCGGTGCGGGCGGCCACGGGAGCACGGGCCGGTGAACTATCTCTACATCATCGCCGGGGCGGTCGTGGGCGCCCCGCTTCGCTACTTCGTCGGCAGCCGCGTCCAGGGTGACGCGGGCGGCGCCTTTCCCTGGGGCACGCTCGCCGTGAACCTCAG
The DNA here is from genome assembly GCA_043741475.1 of Thermoflexaceae bacterium. Classification (GTDB taxonomy): domain Bacteria; phylum Chloroflexota; class Dehalococcoidia; order Tepidiformales; family Tepidiformaceae; genus JAGQHB01. The sequence goes on from JAYUAG010000365.1 coordinate 679, forward strand.
CGGCTGTCTCCTTATCGGCCTCATCCTCGGTCTCGCCGAGCATCGCGGCAGCCTCCCGAAGGAAGCGCGCCTCTTGCTCGTCACCGGCTTCCTCGGGAGCTACACCACCTTCAGCGCGTTCGGCTGGGAGGCCTACGGCCTTGGCCGCGCAGACGATCTCGTCCGCGCCGCTGGATACGTCCTGTTGAGCGTTGCCGGTGGCATCGCCGCCGTCGTCCTCGGCGCGCAGCTCGCGCGCCTTCCCTGAGGCTCGATCGGACCTGGCCCGAACTCCGGCCGCTTGCCGATTCCCCGCGATCCGTTACTATTCGCGTCAAACCTCTCATCCTACAGGGAGATTCGAACAACTTGAGAAGTTTAGTAAGTTTAACCACTCGCCTCATCCTGACCGCAAGCGTCGGCCTGCTTGTCACCGGCATCGCTGCCTGTGGCGGGGACGACGATGCGCCTTCCGCCACGGCGACCTCCGCTACGGCGGCCAGCTCCACCCAGGTCAAAGCCGCCTACCCCGTCAAGGTCACCGACCTTCTCGGCCGCGAGGTCGAAATCAAGGCCGCGCCGAAGACGATCGTGGCGTTGAGCCCGACCGCCGTCGAATACGTCTACGCCGTCGGTGGCACGGTTGCCGGGCGGCCGTCTTCCGCCAACTTCCCGCAGGCGGCGCAGTCCGCCAAAGAAGTGGGCACCGCCTACAAGCCCAGCTTCGAGACGATCCTCGCGATGAAGCCGGACCTGATCGTCGCCGACTCCGTCATCCATGCTCAGCCTCAGCTGCGCAAGCCGATCGAAGATCTCGGCATCCCGGTCATCTTCGCCGGCGCCGACAGCTACCAGAAGGTGCTCGATGGCCTGTCGCTTATGGGAAAGGTTCTCGACGCCCAGGAGAAGGCGAAGGCCGCGATCCTGGGCGTAACGAAGGCTCGTGACGACGCCAAGGCGGCACTGGCCGGGAAGAAGGTCGTGGCCGTCGTACTGATCGCCGACCGCGACAACACGCTTTACTCCGCCAAAGCGAACAGCTACGCGGGCGACGTGCTCACGCAGCTCGGCATCACCAACGCCTTCGCCGACGGGCCGGAATCGGGGCCCGGCTTCCCCGGCTACACCACCGTCGCGCCCGAGAAGCTCGTGCAGGTCGACCCCAATATCATCTTCACGGTCACCCCCGGCCCCGCTTCGGCGCCGCGGCTGAGCACGCTCATCCCCCAGATCCCGCCCTTCAAGGGGCTCAAAGCCGTGGCGAACAAAAAGGTCGTCGAACTCGATGTCGACCAGCTGGTCCAGGCGCCAGGGCCGCGCATCGTGCTCGCTTTCCAGGCGGTCGCGACGGCCGCGGCCGCGCCCTGAGGTTGAACGAGCGATGACCGAGGCGGTGCTCACGTCCGCGGCGCCCGGCGCAAACGCGCGCCGGGGCCCCGCGCGCGCCCGCCGCGCGGCCATCGCCCTGGCGGGAGCCGTTGCCCTCCTGCTCGGGCTGGGCGCCCTGAGCCTCTCCCTCGGCGCGATCAACCTCTCCCCTGCCGATGTCTGGCACGGCCTGACAACGGACAGCGGCTTTGCGCACAGCGTGGTCTGGCAGATCCGCTACCCGCGTCTGCTCGATGGCGTCCTCGTCGGAGCCGCCCTCGGCGTGGCAGGCTCGCTGCTCCAGGGTGTGACCCGTAACCCGCTCGCCGACCCCACAATCCTCGGCGTCACGGCCGCCGCCGGCCTCGCCAGCGCGATCACCCTCGTCATCCACCCCGGTGCGCCGCAATCGCTGATCGTGTTCGCCTGCGCCTGCGGCGGTCTTGGCGGCGGCATGTTGCTGTTCGTTATCGCCTGGCGGGGGACGGTCTCGCCCGTCCGCCTTGCCCTCTCCGGCGTGGCCCTCTCCGCCTTCTTCGGCGCAGTGATCGTGGGGCTGCTCTCCAGCTCGCGCACGTTCATTCAATCCAGCCTTGGCTTCCTCGCCGGAGGCCTCTACGGGTCCGAGTGGCGCGACTTCTGGGCAGCCCTCCCGTACGTCCTGCCGGCGCTCGGCGCTGCATTCCTCCTCTCCGGGCGCTTGAACGTCCTCGCTCTCGGCGATGACGTTGCCAGCGGCCTCGGCGTGCTCACGGACCGCACGCGCCTTGGCATCCTTGCCGTCGCCGGGGTGCTCACTGGCGCCGCCGTGGCCATCGCCGGCCTTGTGAGCTTCGTCGGCCTCGTCTCGCCCCACGTCGCTCGCCTCACCGTTGGCCCCGACCATCGCCTCCAGATCCCGCTCGCCGCCCTCTTCGGCGCCGTCCTCGTGACCGGCGCGGACCTCTTCGCCCGCCTCGTCATCCGCCCCGCGGAGATACCCTTTGGCATCGTCACGGCCGGCATCGGCGCGCCCGTTCTCCTCTACCTGGTGAGGGTGAAGGGGTGAGGCTCGAAGCGCGCTCCCTGACGCTCGCCTACGGCAAGCGCCGTGTGGTTGACGGCGTCTCCTTCACGGTCGAAAGCGGAGAGATGGTGGCCGTCGCGGGGCCCAACGGCAGCGGCAAGAGCACGTTGCTGCGCGGTCTCGCCCGGCTCCATCGCCCCCACTCAGGCAGCGTCCTCCTCGGCGAGACGGACATCCGTGCCCTTGGCGCGCGCGATGTCGCGCGCCGCCTTGCCATCCTTCCCCAATCGCCGTCCGCCGCCGGGGACCTCACGGTCAGGGAACTCGTCTGGCGTGGCCGCTACCCGCACCAGGGAGTGCTCCAGCGCGCCGTCGGAGCCGACTACGAGGCCGTCGCCTGGGCGCTCAGCGCTGCCCACCTCGACGACCTCGCCGACCGCCCGCTGGGCGAACTCTCGGGCGGCGAGTGTCAGCGCGCCTGGATCGCGCTCGCGTTGGCGCAGCAGCCGAAGGTTCTCCTCCTCGACGAGCCGACGAGCTTCCTGGACTTACAGCACCAGATGGAGGTCATGACCCTGCTTCGTAGCCTTAACCGGGAGGGGATGACCGTCATCGCCGTCCTCCACGACCTCGCCCTGGCGGGAAGGTTCGCTGAACGCGTCCTTCTGATGTCTGGCGGGCACATTGCCTGTGACGGCTCCCCCACGCGCATCTTCACCGCCGAGACCCTGGAACGTGTGTTCAACGTGCCGATGACGGTCTTCCACGACCCTGAGAGCGGGCGTCCCCTTCCGTTCCCTCGATAGCGCTCGCTAGCGTGATGGCGGCTGGCTACGGCGCTGTTCCCGAATCAGCGACGCCCGCGCGGCCCGCTAGCGTCCGCAGCCGCGCAAGTAGTGCCCGGTAGTCCGCCACATCCTCATGCCCGAAGCGGAAGATCTGCGCCGGGCTGAGCCGCTCTGTGCGCAAGAACAGCGCCAGCGCGCCCGTCATGGCCGCGGCGTAGGCGAGCGAGCTGGCAAGGGCGGCGCCGTTCACACCCATCCGCGGCACGAGGACCGTGGCGAGCACCAGATCCACGACCAGCCCACCGCCCGCCACCAGGGCCGAGACCCACGGCAGTCCTCGCTGGTAGGTATAGAACCCGCTGAATGACTGCGCGAGCCCGTAAACCAGGATCCCCGGCAAGATGAAGCGCAACGCCGACGACATGCCAGGGTGGTCCGAGAAGAGGATGGCCTGGATGAGGTCTGCTGATGCGAATAGGACGGCACAGACAACCGCCAGCATCACCAGCGTGTGCCTCATCACCCGTGCCGTGAGCGCCGCCGCTTCCGGCCGCGTGAGCTCACCCAGGCGGGCATAGATCGCCAGGGCGAGGGAACCACTCACCTGCCAGACCGACTCTGCCAGATAGACCGCCAGGGAATACGTGCCGGCCCCCTCTTTTCCCTCGAAATGCTGGACCACGAACAGGTCGGCCCGGTAGTTGAGATAGGAGACTCCGCTCGAGATCCCCGCGAGGATGGCGAACCCGAGCAGCGCGCGCATCAACGGCCGCTCCAACTTCGCGCCCGCGAAGAGCGCGCGCCCGCCCGCCGCCGTCATCACCGCCAGCGCCAGCCACTGGCCACCCGCGTACGCCGCCAGCACACCCTCAGGCGTGCGGTGGTGCAGCCCGAAAATCACGATCAGGATCAAGGCGAACGAGAGCGCGGGCGGCGCCACCAGCGTGAGGTTGTACGAAATGAGCGAGCCGCGCCCGAGGTATGCGCCCGCCACCACGCTCGTCAGCACGACGGCCGCTGCCGCCAGCGCCACGGGCAGCGCGAGTCGCGACACATCCCCGCTGAAGAGCCCGGCGACGCCCACCCCTGCCGCTACCCCCAGCAGCGCGACCGTCCACGAGATCACGAAGCCACCCGTCAGGGCTGCCCCCGTCGCCCGGCGCCGATTCGAAATCTGGTAGGCCGTGGCCGCAGCCAGACCTCCGGTCAAGGCCGTCACGAACCCGACCACGGAGAGGCCAAGGACGAAGGCGCCATAATCCGCGCGGCTGAGCTGGTGTGAGGTCACGACCACGAGCGCCAACGCCACCGCCAGGTTAACCGCACGAAAGAAGAAGGCGACGATGCCCCCAAATGCGATCGACATCCGCCCTATCCTATCCGGCGACTCTCGTAGGGAGCTCCGTCGGGGTGCGCCGGCTGCGAGACCGCCAGCCACGGCGCCTCAGGGCCTGGCACAAACTGCGGCTCCCTCAGTGGATCGCCCTTGCGGCGCACTGCGTTGCGCAGGGCGCCGCGCGCCGGCTGTTCCACGAACTCGTAGGTGAAGATCGCGGCGAGCGTCAAAAGCAGGGCGTACGAGAAGAGGATGCCGCCGCGCACCAGTCTGCCATCCGTCACATAGTCTCCGGCCGGCAGGTACTCCCACACGAAACGCTGCACCACCGCATGCGTCATGTAGAGCGCGTACGAGGCCTCGCCCGCATAGACCAGCAGAGACGCGCCGAGCAGCCGGCTCAGAGCATCCCGCTGCATCGCGAGCCCGTAGATGGTCATGGCATACAACGGCGCGGCCGCCACCGGCGCGAATTCGGCGTCGCGCGCTACTGCTACCGTGACCGCCCCTGCGCCGATTGCCAGGGCTGGCGTCAGGATGCCCCAGTGGGCGTGCTCCAGCCAACGTCCTCGCCAGAGCAGGAACAGGAAGCAGCCGGCGCCAAACTCGCCGATGATCCGCGGCAGGATTACCTGGCCACTCTTGTCCGCGGCCGCGATGAGGATGTAGATCAGTGCGTTCAGCGCGAGCGCACCCGCCAGCCCGATGAGCGCGGGGCCCCGGCTTCCTACTCGCGCCAGGCCGAGCGCCGCCACGGGGAAGAGGAGATAGGCGAACCACTCCGAGCTTATCGACCATGCGGGGTAGTTCCACGCGTGGTTGCCGTCAGCGCCCCAGGCGTGGACGAGGAGCAGCTGTCTCCAGAAGTCGTCGTGGCGAACGTTCGCCAGGATGTCGGCGCCGCGTACGCCCGTCCAGCCGCCCTCCACGACGATCACGGTGAAGATGGCGAGTGTGAACAGCTGGACGGGGTAGATTCGCGCCAGGCGAAGCCAGAGAAAGCGAACGTAGGTCCGCGGCCGGAAGCTTCGGAAGCCGTCCAGATAGGTGTAAGAGATGATGAAGCCGCTGAGGATGAAGAAGATGTCGACGCCCGCGTAGCCTGCATCGAAGAAGGCGCCCACCCGCCGCAACGACGGCGCGAGCGCCTCGATATCCACCCGGAAGTGATAGAGCACCACCCAGGCCGCTGCGAACGCCCGCAATCCCGTGAGCGGCGCAATCGTCGGCAGACGGCGGCTCTCGGCCATCACCTCACCAAACTGTCTCCCCGCTCGTCCATAGTGTGGGCCGCTGCCTGTCATCGCAACTCGCGGACAAAGAACGACGGCCGGGGATCTCCCCGGCCGTCGTTCTTTCGTGCACCCGTCGCTTCCGTTAGCTCGGGAAGGCGTTGTAGAGGCCGTCGTTGTCGCCGGGGAAGATGTCGTTTGTGACATCCGCGATGACGATGATCGGTTTGTCCGATGTGATCGTGAAGCCCCCCCACCAGCAGGCGGGGTTCGAACCCAGACCGTTATCCGAATCCAGGTTCTGGTAGAAGATGAACGACCCGGCAACGACCTTCGTCGTCGAGTACGAAGCCGAAGCGCCGCAGCTCGAAGGGGTGTTCGAGGCGTCCGTCACCGAGTTGATCGTCACGGTCGCGTTGCTGCCATCGGCCACCGAGACGCTCACCCAGGTGTTATACCCGGAGAGCCCGCCACCAGAGCCGATGCGTCGAAGCCCCAACGGCAGCTTGGCCGTGTTCGTGGCACGGTCCGTTGGCACGCCGTTGACGGCCGTGTACAGGTCCTCGTCGATGTAGCTCCCCGGGGAGGTCATCTTCGCGCGGAAGACCACCGCTGCGATCGGCTGCGATGACGTGACCGTCGCGGCGCCGACGAAGTTCTCCGGTACCGGGCTACCCGTGCTGTACACGCCTGAGCTGTTCGTGCCATTGGCCGGCACGGACAGCGTAACGGTGTACGTCTGGGTGACCGTCGAGGGCACGATGACGCCCTTGTAGGTGATGGTGAGGTTGGCGGCGGTGGCCGTCGGGTTCGCGAACAGATACTGCGTATAGTATCCACCGATCTTCGCGGCAAGCGGCATCGAAATAATCGTCCCGAGGTCGTCGTCGTTCGCGGTCGCGCCCTTGAAGATGAAGCCGTCGTACGAAGCGAGCTTGCGCACGCTCGGGTCGGTCACATAGGCGTCGACTGCGACCGTGACAGGCGCGCCCGTCGAGGTGACGCTCGCCGACATGATTTTACCGGCCGTCGCGCCCGGCATCGCCGTCGTCGCTTCGGCCGCGTTGGTCTGTGGCCCGAAGGCGATCTGGCCACCGGGGTTGATGGAGTAGCCCGATGCGCAGCCGGTCTGGCCGCTCGGGGCATCAGTAGCGCCGCCGCCGCCATCGAAGGAGTAGACGACGGTTACGCAGGCCGTTGCCGTCCCGGCGTTGGCAATCGCGAACCGGGTCTGGTAATTGTTGCCCGCGTTGTTCGAGACGTACGGGAGAGCGATCGTGGTGCCGCCCGTGCCGTAGGCGTTGTGGACGGAATACGCCTTGCGGCCGCTGCCGTTTTCTTCGATGTCCCGCACAAGCAGGGCGTTGATCGGCTGATCCGACGAAATCACGCCCACGCCCCGGAAGCCGGGCGTCAGGCCGGTGTTGATCGCCTGGGCGAAGGTGCGCGTGCCCCCCGGCGGGACGTTCGTCTCCACCTTGCTCGCCGAAGGCACAAGCACGCCGCCAGGCGTGTAGATGTCCATCGCGATGGTGGCCGGAGCGGTGCCGTTGTTCTGCACAATGACGCTCGTGTTTTCCTTGCTATTTGGAAGCAAGGCCGGCGCTACCGCCCGGTTCGGAAGGTCCGGGCGGACCAGGAACGTATTCTGTGTCTGGGAACTCGTGCTCGCCGCCGCCGAGCCAAAGAACGCCGTCAGGGCCAGCGTCGCCAGCCCGGCGCCGATCGCCAGAGGTCGCATTCGTACCATGGATACTCTCCTCATCGCTTAAAGTGTCCATTCACATCAACGTTTGGTCAACGAACTGGACACGCTACCATCGCGTCGCTCTGTAAAATCACTGTAACTTCTTTGGCCGCCCGCCCTCGAATCCCCGAGGGAGGTCAAGAAATCTGGTTGAGCCCCTGAAAGAGCAGCACCAACAGCACTGCCCCCAGCACGAGCCCAAAGACCAACTTCCTCCCGTCCACCCGTCGATTCTCGCACGGATGCGCGGCGCGCGCTCCTCCTGAAGGGAAAGTCGAACGGATCCTTTCCCTTCGCCAGATCCTCGCCTCCACAATGCTCGCCCCCGCTTCAGCGTGGAGCATGATCCCGCAGCGCCTGGATCACGAGTTCGCGCCGTAGCGCCGGGTCCGGCTCGGCGCAGGTGAATGACATAAACGCCGTGTCGACACCGGCATCCATGTATCGCCTGACGTGTGCGCGCCGCTCCTCGGGGCTCCCACTCACGATCAGCTCATCGACCGTCGCGTCCGGGATCGCCGCCAGCGCTGCCCGCCGGTCGCCGGCTGCCCAGTTGTCCCACATCCCCTGCAGCGCGCTGCGCCCCAGCCACTCGTGGAACTCGCGGTACACCGGCACGTTCAAATAACCGGCGATATGCCGCCGCACCGCTGTTTCCTGCGCCGCACCCGGCGGGTCGATGTTGATCATCAGACGCGCCGTGATCTCGATCGCCTCCGGGTCGCGCCCCGCCGCCGCCGCCGCCGCCCGCACCACCGCCACGGACTTCTTCACGTCCTCCGCTGAGAGCCAGTTGATGCAGACTCCGTCGGCGACCGCGCCGGCGGCCTTCAACATGCCTTCGCGCAGGGCGGCGACATGGATCGGCACCGCCGCCGGCGCCGGGCGAGAGAGCCGGAAGCCGTCGACCCGGAACGTCTTCCCTTCGAACACGACGCGCTCGCCGGCAAGTGCCTGCCGCAGGAACGCGACCATCTCCTTTACCCGCGTCGCCGGGCGGTCGAAGGG
>JAYUAG010000366.1:0-1547 GCA_043741475.1 Thermoflexaceae bacterium
AACATTTCCTCGATCGCGGCGATGCGGCCCCACGGCCTGACGCCCTACGCCACCTCCAAGGGCGCCGTGATCGCGCTGACAAAGGCCATGGCCGCAGACCACGGCCGCGATGGCATTCGCGTCAACTGCGTCGCGCCAGGGCCTGTCTACACGCCCATGGTCTACGCCGGTGGGATGTCCGACGAGCACCGCGAGCGTCGGCGCCAGAGTTCGCTCCTCAAGATCGAAGGCGAAGGTTGGGACGTGGGCAACGCCGTCCTCTTCCTCGCGAGCGACGAGGCGCGCTACATCACGGGTATCGTCCTGCCCGTCGATGGCGGCGTGCTCCTCTCGACCCCGAATCGGCGATAACACCGCGCCTGCTGTATCGTCCGCCGCCATGAGTTCCGGTGCTTCGTTCCTGCCCGGCGCCCTCGAAGGGGTGCGCGTGGTCGAATTCGCCCAGGCGATGGCGATCCCCTCGTGCGGGCTGCTCCTCGCGGACATGGGCGCGGACGTGATCAAGGTCGAGCCGCCCGCGGGCGACGCCTTCCGTCACACGCAGGAGCCGATCGTCCCCGGCGAGAGCAAGGGCTATGCCGTCCTCAACCGGGGCAAGCGTAGCATCTGCCTCGACATCACCGCGGAGGCTGCGCGGCCCGTGCTCGAACGGCTGGTGCGCTGGGCTGACATCGTCCTCATGTCGCTCAAGGGCGCGGACCTGCCCCGGTACCGCGTCACCTACGCCGACTTCCGCGCGATGAACCCCGCACTCATCTACCTGGAGCACGTGCCGCTGGGCGCGCTCGGGCCGTTCGGCGGCGACCCGGGCTACGACGTGATCGTCCAGGGCGTCTCCGGCATCGCCGCTATCACGGCGCGGGTCAAGGGAGACGCGCCGATCAACGTCCGGCCCGCCTTCAGCGACATGGGCACAGGCTACCTCTCCGCCCTCGCGGTGGTCGCCGCGCTACGCCACCGGGACCGCACGGGCGAGGGCCAGCGCGTCGAGACGTCGCTCCTCGCGACGGCTCTTACGTCGGCGAACCAGCTTGTGAGCTGGTTCGCGGCCACCGACCCGCCGCTCGAAGAAGGGTTCCAGGCCGAGGTCGCGGAGGCGCGGGCCCGCGGCGCCGGCTTCGAAGAGCAACGCGCGATCTACGAGAGCTACTACCTGCGCGGCAGCTACGGGAACATCTACTTTCGCCATTACCGTACGGCCGACGGCTTCATCTCCGTCGGCTGCCTGAGCCCGACGCTCAACGCCCGGTTCCGCGCGGCTACGGGACTCACCGACCCGCGCCAGGAGCCCGGCTTCGAACTCGGCACGCCGACATCGACGGGCCGCCTGACGACGCTGATCGAACAGGCGGAGGCGCTGATCGCGTCGCGGACGAGCGCGGAGTGGGTCACCGGCTTCCGCGCGGCGGGCGTCCCGGTCGCACCCGTGAACTTCCCGCCCGACGTCTTCCACGACCCCCAGGTGCTGGCGAACGACTACGTGGTCGAAATAGACCATCCTGCGCTCGGCCCCTACAAGACGTTCGCGCCGCCTATCCGCATGGACG